>CAJTKV010000021.1:3367-35433 GCA_910577075.1 uncultured Bacilli bacterium | reverse complement strand
CGTGACTGATATTAAGATAACTTCTATCAGTGAAGGACAAACTGTACCTGTTAACGACCTATCTATAATATATGAGGGCGGAGAAAATGCTAATAACTATAAGATTGAAATATTCAAGGAAGGCAATTTGATAAGAACTACAAATACAACAAAAAAACAAGTAATCGTATCCAGTGAATTATTGGAAATATCCAAAAATTATAAATTTAAAGTCACAGCTTCCTATGGCAAATTTAATAAATCTACGGAAGTTAACGTTATCACTCGCGATAAAGAGCAACATAAACCTGTCTATATTTCGAGCAATTGGAAATATGTTAAAAAGGGAAGCAAGATTACCTTAGATTGTCGCGATGAGGATGCCACAATTTATTACACTTTAAATGGTTCATCACCCGAGAGCTTTGGTACAGTCTATAAAGAACCTATAACGATAAATGAAAATGTTACATTAAAAGCCGTAGCTGTTAGTGATGACAAATATAACAGTGAGATTAAAACCTATAACATAAATGTCGGAGAAAAGCCTAATTTATCCGTCTTTATAAGCCCATCAAATCAACATGGCAATTTAGGAGTTTCCTCAGTTGGCTATACCAATGAGATGGATGAGATGAACGACTTATCAGATTATATTATTGAAAGATTGAAAGCCCATGGTGTTAAAGTATATCGCAATAATTCGAGTGGAAATATCAATCTTTGGCTAAGAGATAGCAACTATTATGGTGTCGATTTGCATTTAGCAGTGCATTCCAATGCCAGTACTAATCATGATAATCACGGCATCGAGACCTGGATTCACAGTGAGAGCTCCAATACATTTAGTTTGGGAAATATGATTCAAGATAATTTAGCAAGTATCTATCCTTATAAAGAAAGAAAAAACTATGATCGTGGAGTCAAATATGCCAATGGCGCTCTCGGAGAAGTAAATGATAATTACTTGCCATTTGGTATCTTAATCGAAGTCGCTCATCATGACGATAAACAAGATGCCGAGTGGATTATGAAGAATAAAAAACTTATAGGTTATAATATAGCAGATAGTATTTTAAAATATTATCAAATTATTGAATAGGGTGTCGAAAAGGTATCATTTATCAACATTTTCCTATATTATTTAATTGGTGATCAAATGAAAAATGTTAGAAAGATGTTTGATGATTTAATCGATGAAATCGATGTAGTAATAAGTATCTTAAATAGAACTTCCAAATAGTAAGAAGTTCTATTTTTGTGCCAAAGTAAAAATATTTTGGTATAATATGTAGTAAGAGGTGTGAAAATGAAAAAATTAGTTATTTTAATGGGAATTTTGGCTATCTTAACGGGATGCCAAGAAAAGAAGGATAATCCCGAAGAAAAGACGAGTTCTAAAACTACGACGAGTTTAAAAACGAGTATTATGACAAGCGATAATACAACAGATACCACTAATAAAGTGGACGAAGATCAAAAGATAACTACTAATACAATTACTACGAATACTACTAAGGAGTCTAATGAAAAGACGACTAAAACATCTGGCGCCAATAATCCGGCCAAGTCTACTACTAAGAAGACAACTTCTAAGACAACAAAAAAGGCGAGTAAGAGTACTACTACAACCAAAAAGAAAGCAACGACAACTACAAAAAAGGCAACGACAGCAAGTAAGTTGACGGAAAAAGAAGTATATAATAAGATAGTTGCCCTAAAGAGCAAATATCCTAACGGTACGCCTTGGGATAATTCCAAGTGCTATGAGTGGAAAGGTGGACAGTTTTCTAAAGGCTGTGGATGTGCTGGTTTTGCTTTCATGCTAAGTGATGCGGCTTTTGGTAGTGCTAAGGCTAAAAAGCATAATGATATTTCCAAAATTCGTGTAGGTGATATCTTGCGTTTATATGGCGATACTCATTCTGTCATCGTTTTAGCAGCAAATAAGGATGGCGTAACAGTTGCCGAAGGTAATATGACCTTTACGGGCGTTTTTGAAAATGGTGTTTATTGGGGAAGAAAAATATCTACTGATGAACTAAAATCAAGCACTAATTATATATTTACGAGATGGTAAGAGGGAAGTATGACAAAAAGTATAGAAAAAGAAATATTAGTTAGAAAAATAAATTATTTTTGTAACGAAAGAAAAGAAATAAAGGCAAGTACTACTAGTATTAGTGCATGGGATTTAGTTGGTATTTTGAAGGATTATTACCAAGAATTATATGATTTATTTGATGAAGAATCACCTATATATCAAGAATTGCTAGACGAGATTAATAAAATTATTTCTCCTGATTACATATCTGTTTTGAAGAAAAAGAATAGCTCATTTTCTTTTAGTCAAATTAGATTAATTGTCAAAGATAGTCTTATCAAGATAATCGATAATAATTATAAATTAAGAGGAATAAAATGTGATGATATAAAGGTTGCTATCGGTCAGAATGTATCAGCTATCAAACTATCTATTCATGAAAATTATGAATTAAAACCTATTGTTATTTGTCGCGATATCGAAGCGGGACAGTTATATTTGGCCGAGAATAGCTATAACAATGAGCAATTAATTGATAAGATTCGTTGTGAGTTAGTTAATATTTTTGATATAATCGATTCTTATCGAGCAACTATTCCAAGACTTGCTGATATCAATATTAATGAAGATGTCTTTGATGCTTCTTTGGTTAATAATGGCAATAAATATGTCATCGAATTTGATGATGATGCCTTTAAGGGGCGTGTTGAAGTTTTATATAACGGCAAAATTAACTACTCACTGATGTTAAAATCAGAAAGTGAAGAATATGAACTTTCCAAAACTATAAGAGTTGAAGAAATAATGTCTAAGATACCAATTGACATAGCCAGTTTAAAAGATCCTATAAAGAGTATCATCCTTTCATCATTTGAAAAAGAATACAGTGTACCTTCTAGAGAAATAAAAGTCATATAAGAAGATTTAAAATATTTTGTCTAGCCAATTTAGAGATAGCCTCTAATCATTGACTTTTAATGTAAAATAAACTAAAATGTTGGTATAAGAAGGGTGATATGCATGTACAATGAAAAAATATTCTTAACACCTCAAGAAATACTTGAAAAAGAGTTCCATCGCGATACAAATGGGTATAGGATGCAAGAGGTTGATAAATTTTTAGATATGGTTATAAGAGATTATACCGAATTTGAACATGTAATAAAGAAGCTTCAAAATGATAATAAGGCTTTAAGCGAGGATAATGCTAAACTTAAGGCAGAATATCGTAAATTAAAATCTATTATAGATTCTGCTAATGATTCAGCTGGTGAAGGCGGTAAACCAAGTTTTAATAATTTGGATTTACTTAAGAGAATTAGCAATTTAGAGAAGATAGTTTACGGAAAAGAAGAATAATATCAAGGCAAACGCGGCATATATTTAGTATGTTGAGGAAAGTCCATGCTCGCACAATCTGTGATGATTGTAGTGTTCGTGCTAGGGGAATAAATAACCCTAGGTAAGTTTTTACTTAACGGCTCCGAGGTAACCTCAAATGGTTATAGTAGGTATAAAAGTGCCATAGAGACGAGCTCATTTGGAAACGGATGAGGTGGAACGCGGTAAACCCCACGAGCGAGAAACCCAAATTTTGGTAGGGGAGTCTTTGATGACGAATATGAAGGAGTCAAAGGATCGAAAGATAGATAAATGTTTGCCACCATTTATGGTACAGAACATGGCTTATTAGATGTTATTTTTTTATTTAAAGGAGTGGTACTTTTGGTAGAAACCGGGGAAACTTTAAAGAGCGCAAGAGAGATGGCGGGATTATCTTTAGATGAAGTAAGTAAGGATTTATCTATTCCTGTTTTATATCTTGAGCAAATAGAAGATGGTTCTATTGGTTCATTCGACGATATTTATGAATTAAAGCAAATGCTTCTTGATTACGCTAAATATTTGGGAATGAATTTAGAAGAAGTTACTAATAAATTTAATGAGTATATGTTTGATTATACTTCTAAGATTCCTATGAACGAGATAGAAAAAGCTGTTCAAGAGCAACAAAAAGAGAAAGATAGCGAAGATAGAATAGCATCTCCTTATACGAGGGTCTATCCCAAGGAAAAGACTCTGCCATATATATTAACAGCTCTGGGCATTATTGCTCTAGTAGTATTGGCAGTCTTATGGAGCGTTAAACAAATTACGATTAAGTAGTTTTAAATTATTTACTTTTATGAGGAGAGATTTTAATGAATTTACCAAACAGAATAACGATGGTGCGTATTTTTTTATCAATAGCATTGCTTGTTTTACTGATTTTTCCATTTAATTTATGCGGATTTTATTTTCCAACATATCAAGTTTTTGGCACGATAACTATTAACTTACAATATATCATTGGTGGAGTTATTTTTGTCGTAGCTGCTGTTACCGACTTTTTAGATGGAAATATTGCTCGTAAACATAACTTGGTAACTGATTTTGGAAAAGTTATGGATGCTATAGCTGATAAAGTATTAGTTAATGGTGTCTTGGTTATCTTAGCATGTAATGGGTTAATTAATGTAGCTGTTCCCGTAATTATAATTACAAGAGATATCTTTGTTGATTCAATTAAGATGGTTGCTGGTAATAAGGGAAAAGCAGTTCCGGCATCTATCTTGGGAAAATTAAAGACCATTTGTATGCTATGCGGACTTACTTTGATTTTCTTTTACAATTTGCCATTTGAACTATTAAATATCGATGTGGCCAATGGTTTATTGTATGTAGCAACAGTATTATCAATTATTTCTGGCGTGCAATACTACCAGGTTAATAAAGAGTATTTTAAAGAAAAATAGTTGCCATTTGGCAATTTTTTTATTTTCTTGAAGTAATTTATGCTTTAATCGTTAACATATATTATAGGAGGTAAAAAAGCCCCTAAATTTGCAAAAGTGTACATTTGTTCGCAAAAAGTGTTGACAAACAAAATTAGAGTTGTTAAAATTAAAATGTAAAAGATAAGGAGAACAAGATGAAAACAAAAGAGATTAGTAAAGAAACAGATAAAGATAAAGCCTTAGAGCAAGTAATGGCCGAGATTGAAAAACAATTTGGTAAGGGTGCCATTATGAAACTTGGCAGTGATTCACATATGGAAATAGAAACTACGCCAAGCGGTTCTTTATCATTAGATATAGCCCTAGGAGTTGGAGGATTTCCTAAGGGAAGGATAATTGAAATATTTGGTCCTGAGTCATCTGGTAAAACTACCATTGCTTTGCAGGCCGTAGCTGAAGTACAAAAGACCGGAGGAAGGGCCGCATTTATCGATGCCGAACATGCTTTGGATCCTGTTTATTCCAAGAATTTAGGTGTTAATTTAGATGAACTATTATTATCCCAACCAGATACAGGAGAGCAAGCATTAGAGATTTGTGAAGCGTTGGTTCGCAGTAATGCCGTATCAATTATCGTAATCGATTCGGTTGCAGCCTTAGTCCCTCAAGCAGAAATTGAAGGAGAAATGGGAGATTCACATGTTGGCTTACAGGCAAGACTTATGAGTCAGGCTTTGCGTAAACTTTCGGGTATTATTAATAAGACTAATACGACAGCGATATTTATCAATCAGTTGCGCGAAAAAGTTGGTGTAATGTTTGGAAATCCCGAAACGACGACAGGTGGACGCGCTTTAAAGTTCTATTCTTCTGTACGTTTAGATGTCCGTCGTGGTGAACAAATCAAAATGGGGGATTCTGTAATTGGAAATAAAACGACCATTAAAGTTGTAAAAAACAAAGTAGCTCCTCCATTTAAGGTTGCAACTGTTGATATCATGTATGGTGAAGGTGTATCTTATGAGGGAGAGTTAGTTGACTTAGCTTCTGAAGTAGATGTTATCGAAAAAAGTGGTGCTTGGTATTCGTACAATGGGGAGAAGATTGGACAAGGAAAAGAAAATGCAAAGATATTCTTAAAGAATAATCCAGAGATAGCAGCCGAGGTTGAAGCTCAGATAAGAGAACACTATAATATTAAAGGTGATGAATAAAAAATCATCTTTTTTTATTGTAAAAAAATAATAAATATTTTATAATGTAATTAATGAATAGGGTGTTGTTATGAAAAAAGAATTTACTGCAAATGATTTTATTTATATGATTGCCATTTTCGTCATGCCAATCGTCACTTTTATAGGAGTAACTAAGTTACAGACCGACATTATCAACATATCTGATATTATCAAAGTAGGGGCAAGTGATTATAATACGTTATTTTTGGGAGACATGATTTTGTTTATAACTTGCTGGGTATCTTTATTTGTATCCTATATTTTATATAAAAATAATATTAAATTAGCCCAATGCTTAATATTTATTGGCTCTATAGTCTATTTAATTTATAATATCAATTTGGCCATTAATTCGTACGGATCAATTTCAAGTATTATTAATCCACTTATTGTCTTAACGACTTCTCTATATGCTTTATGTAAGCCCGTCGAGATGCATAAGACAGAGAATATCATCGTCGTTGATGCCATAGAAGAAGTAAGTATTGATGAACTTGAAGAAAAAGAATTAAATAAAAAAGAGGAAAATCTCAAGAAAGATAATGAAATTGCCGTGAAGAAGACAGCAAGTAAAAAGAGCCCTACAAAGAAAAAAACTTCAAATAAAAACAGCAATACTAAGAGTGATAAAAAATAACTATCACTTTTTTTATTGTAAAAATTGCTGATATAACTTATAATTGATATATAGGAATAAGTTCGTTTTGAATGTTTTCTATAAAAAATAATATTATGGAGGAGAATATGGATTTTAATGCAATGTCCGTAATTACTCTTCTTATTGGTCTTGTCGTAGGTGTGGGTGGTGCTATAGCACTAACATTCCTTTTAGGTAATAATGCCGGAAGAAAAGCTGAAAAATTATTAAATGACGCAAAAAAAGAAGCTGATAAACATAAACGTGATAGTTTATTAGAACTAAAAGAGGAAAGTTTTAAATTAAAACAAGAGAACGAAAAAGAAATTAAAGAGAGAAAGGCTGAAATTGCATCAAGCGAAGAACGTCTTTTACAAAGAGAAAAATCTTTAGATAAAAGAGAAGAGATGCTTCAAAATAGAGATAATCTTCTAGAACAAAAAGATAATAATTTAAGTGCTTTACAAAAACAAGTCCAAGAGAAGGAAAGTAAAATGGACGAACTTCTTAAGGAAGAAATGGAAAAATTAGAGACTATTGCCAAGTTCTCTAGAGAAAAAGCTCATGATTTAATCATGAAACGTGTCGAAGCAGAAATGGATACGGAAATTAACGAATTTATAAAGGAAAAGGAAGCAGAGGCCAAATTAGAAGTAGATAATAAAGCTAAAAGTTATCTAGTAAATGCCATGGAGAAGTATTCTAATGACGTCACTAATATTCAAACTGTTTCTACAATATCTTTGCCTAATGATGAAATGAAAGGGCGTCTTATTGGTCGCGAGGGAAGAAATATCCGAACGATAGAATCGGTTACTGGTGTTGATTTGATTATTGATGATACTCCAGAAGCTATCGTCATATCTTCTTTTGATCCATATCGAAGAGAGATTGCTAAACAGGCAATTGAAACACTAATTAAAGATGGTCGTATTCATCCAACGCGTATCGAAGAAATATACGAAAAAACGTGCAAAGATATGAATGTTCGAGTAACTGAAATAGGACGCGATGCCGTTTACCAATTAGGTCTATCAAAGATGGATCCTGCATTAGTTAATTATGTAGGTAAGCTAAATTTCCGAACGAGTTATGGTCAAAATGCGCTACAACATTCGATAGAAGTAGCCAACTTAGCTGGTTTAATGGCTGCTGAGCTAGGGGAAAATGTTCAACTAGCTAAGCGTGCTGGATTGTTACATGATATTGGTAAATCAATTGATTTTGAAATTGAAGGTAGCCACGTTGATATTGGTGTAGATATTGCCAAAAAATATCATGAAGATGAAGTTGTTATTAATTCAATTGCAAGTCACCATGGCGATACTGAGCAGACAAGTATCATATCCTGCTTAGTGCAAATTGCCGATACAATGAGTGCTGCAAGACCAGGAGCTCGCAATGATTCAATGGAAAATTATGTTAAACGTCTTGAACAACTAGAGGGCATTGGTAATTCCTTTGAAGGCGTTGATAAGAGTTATGCCATGCAAGCGGGTCGTGAAATTCGTGTAATTGTAAAACCCGATAAGATCGATGATTTAACTAGTTACAAAATGGCTCGTGAAATTAAGGAAAAGATTGAAGCCGAGATGCAATATCCAGGTACTATCAAAATTACCGTTATTCGCGAAACAAGAGCACAAGAAGAAGCAAAATAATGCTTCTTTTTTTATGCTTTTGTGTTAAAATGAAATTGGGTGATTTTATGAAGTGTCCAAATTGTCATGGCGATATAGAAGAAAGCCTCGTTACGTGTCCAATGTGTGGGCATATACTGGAAAATAATAGTTTAGATGTTAATCTAAATCTGAACGATGTGTCGTGTTTGCTTTCTGCCATTCGCCAAAATATCCTTTTTATTCTAAAAGTATTCATTTTATCATCAATAATAATAGATGTATTATTTACCTTAATATCTTCTATTTTATCTGATAACAATTTTAATATTGATAACATTCTTTTTCCCGTAATGACATTGATTATTGCCATCTTTTTACTTATTATGGTAATTAAAAGAAAGAAGCTCTAGTGAGAAGTTCTTTATAAGTTTTTCACTAATACTAATGATGCTTGGAACTCTTGCTTATCGAGAGAATATAATTTTGTTTCTTTCGTTCCTATATTGGCAGGAATATTAATAATGTTGCTATATTCTTTGATTTATAGTTAAATTTTATAATAAAAAAACTTCACTTTACTGTGAAGTTTTTTCATATAAATTAAATTCCTCGATGAAGTATTCATCAGTCATTCCCGAAATGTAATCGATTACCTTGCGAGCATTATTAGTTGTTTCGATATATTCTTTTTCCATAAGATTTAGATAAATGGTGTAAATACGTCTATCTGTTTCATTATTTTTTAAAGAATTATACAAATACTCAAAAAGCTTATTAAACATATACTTTATCATTTCAACCTCATTATCTGAATTAGCTTTATTATATATATGTTTATAATTAAATTTCTTTAAATCTTTAACGGCATTGTATATCTCCGGAGACATTTTTATATAATCTTTGCCAATGGAGTTATTAATTATGTCCGTTGTGATAGTATTTATAATATCACGATTGCTGCTACCCAAAATCTTCTGAATGCTTTCCGGAATTTCCTCAATATCAAATACGCCAAGTCTTACCGCATCCTCAATATCGCGTCCTAAATACCCGATGATATCGCTTATTCTAACTACGCATCCCTCTAAGGTCATAGGTATTAATGATTTTGCATGCTTGGGATCAGTATAACATTTTTCATAATCATTTAAAAAATCTTCCTTAGTTTTGGCTTTAGGTTTATAAAAATCTTGCATAAACTCTCCATTATGGCATAGTATTCCATCGAGAGTTTGAACCGTTAAATTCATGCCCTTACCATTATTTTCTAAGAACATCAAATTTCTTACCGATTGAACATTGTGCATAAAATGACACTCATCATAGCGCATAGATATCTCATCTAATATTCTTTCGCCTAAATGTCCAAAAGGGACGTGACCAATATCATGACCAAGAGCCTGCGCTTCTATCAAATCTTCATTTAAGGATAAAGCCCTTCCAATAGTGCGGGCAATTTTGCTTACTAATTGAACATGAATTATGCGCTTAGAAATATGATCGTTTTGTTTATTGGAAAATACTTGGGTCTTATCGATATAACGAGTATATGACAAACTATATATAATGCGATCAATATCTCTAAAATAATTTGGTCTTATATCATCAGACAAATTCCCATATATCCTTATCGCATCTGCATCACGGCAGGCATAAGGTGAGAAATGTTCCTCATTTTTTAACATAATTTTTTTTAAATCCATAAAATCACCTATAAAGATTATATCTTATAAAAAAATTTTTTTGAAGAGTTCTTTTATAAATATGTTAATATCTTCAAGAGAGTTGTTAATCTCTTTACGGAAATACTTAATAATAAGATCCATGCACCCGTCAGTAAAGAAAGTAACCTTTAAGATTAAGTCAGCATGATTAGAACTAATAAGTGCCTCTTGCAAAGTTTTATTGATTAAAATATTTAAACGACTAGAAAAATAAAGAGGCTCATTACTAGAAAGAACAGTAGAGTAAATATTTTCATTTTCTTTAATATATATAAATATTTGATCGAGATAATTGTAGACGTCGGGAATATTCTGAATTTGACTAAGAGTACTATTTAATAGTTCAAGAGTTTCATTTTGAATATCTTGCGCAACATCATAGATGCTATCATAATGAGTATAGAAGCTCGAACGCGTAATGTCTGCTCGTTTAACGAGTTCTGTTACTGTTATGCTGGATAGACTTTTCTTTTCGGCAACTAATTCGGCAAAAGTTTCTTTAATCAATTTTCGGGTTTTGCGGGATGATGAGTTTAAATTTTTAACTTTCATAATAATCTCCTTTTCTAAAAAAGAGTATAACACTTTTTGAACAATGTTAAAATATTTACAGTGTAAAAATAGACAAATATTTTGATATTGTCTAAATTTGGACATTATAGGTTTTTTTGTACTGTTAAAGTATGTTTTTATGGCATATAATTCAGTATGTTTGAAAGGAACAAACGAGAAAGGGTGTATAAAATGAAAAAAATAACAGACTTTATAGTTGAACATCGAAATGCCATTTTAGTGCTTTTTATAATCCTATCTGGTATTTCTTTGTATATCTCAACAAAAGTTAATATTAATTATGATATTGCAAAGTATTTGCCAAAGACTTCGGAAACGCGTATCGGTATGGATATTATGAATGATAAATTTCCCGAAATCGAAGAGAGTACTTTAAATATCATGTTTAAAGATTTAAGTGAAGAGGATAAGAAAAAGACACTTGAAGAATTAAAAAGCATCAAGAATGTCTCCAGTGTTGATTATGAGGAAACAGAGGATTATAACAAGGATGGTTATACCTTATATGTTTTAAATGTCAATGCTGTAAGTGATTCTAAAACGGCGGAAGAAATATTTACAGACATTCAAGAAAAGTACGAAAATCAAGAAGTTTATTTTAGCGGATCAATAGCTAACTCTAACCAAGAGGTACTTAATATATGGGTTATATTACTAGCCATTGTTGCTGCGATGATTATTCTTATAATTATGTGTGAATCATATGTGGAACCTTTCCTATTTTTATTCTCAATTCTTTTAGGAGTATGTTTAAATATGGGAAGCAATGTAATGTTTGATTCAGTATCCAATATTACTAATTCCATAGCTGCTATTTTACAGATGGCTTTATCGATGGATTATTCCATAATGTTGATGAATAGATATAGCCAAGAAAGAGAAAAAGAGAAAAATAAAGTTAAGGCGATGAAGCGCGCTTTATATAATGCCTTCTTGAGTATTTCCAGTAGTTCTGTTACAACTATTGTTGGTTTACTTGCCTTAGTATTTATGAGTTTTACAATTGGCAAAGACTTGGGATTTGTTTTAGCCAAAGGCGTATTATTTAGTCTAATATGCATATTTACATGTTTGCCAGGTTTAATCGTATTATGTGATTCTATTATCAATAAGACGAAAAAGAAATCTTTAAATATTAAGTTAGATTTTTTAGGCAAATTCAGTTATAATATGCGCTACATAATGCCATTTGTATTTATTGCCTTATTTATTGGTTCATATATTATCAAAGGCAATCTTTCAATTGAATATACAGGTTCTGAAAATGATAAAGTTGGTACTGTTTTTGAAGAAAATAATCAGATGGCCTTAATATATAAAAATGAATATGAAAATAATGTAGCTGAACTTTGCCAAAAGCTTGAAAGTGATAAAAATATTTCCAGTGTCTTATGTTATGGCAATACAATCAACGAAGCTTTAACATATGATGAATTAAATGAAAAACTGACAGATTTGGGTGTCGATACAAGTATTGATGAGTACTTACTTAAAATAATTTATTATAATTATTACAATAAAAAGAATAATACGACATTGACCTTAGATCAATTCGTCAACTTTATCAATAGTGAAATAAAGAATAATAAAGATATGAAAGGGCATATTAATGCCTCAACTCTAAATTCCATAGATACTCTCAAGAATTTTACTACCAAAAATAATATCAATAAAAAAAGAAGTAAGAAAGAATTATCGCATATATTAGGGATAGATAGTAAAACCTTGGATAATCTACTTATCTATTATGGAGTAAATAAAAATAATGTTAAATTATCAATAGGAGAATTTATTAATTTTCTTAATAAAGATATATTAACGGATAAAACTTACGGATCTTTAATTGGTGAAGATGTCAAGAAAGAAATAAAAAGTTTAGAAAGTTTTACTGATGAATATTTCATCAATAAGCAAATGACTAGCAAAGAATTATCTTCTATATTTGGTATAGATGATGTTAGTATAAAGAATTTAATGTTACTAAACTATTTAGATGAAGAAACTAATACTAAATTGACAATTAATGAATTTATTACATCCATTGATGCATTGCAAAAAAACACTCCTTATTTAAATGGTCTAGATTTAAGTTCCATTACTGCATTAGTCCCTTTAGCTAAAAATGAAAATGGTATTAATAATCTCAAGATGAATAAGGAAATGTTATCCAAGGTCTTTGATTCGCTAGCTCCATCTTTAGTAGACACTGTTTACCAAGCTGCTAATCTACCTGATAACTATACGATGAGTCCAAAAGAATTCATGAAGTTGGTATTGTCCAAATTTAGTGCATCTTTGCCTCTTGAGCAAGTAGCAAAACTAAATCTCATGGATAAAATAATTACCAATGACCAAACTAAATATACAGCCAAAGAACTATCAAGCGTTGTTGGTCTTGATGCAAAACAAGTCAATAAAATTTATGTTTTAGTTGACTATATACATGGCGTAGAATGGAAACTAAGTCCTAGACTCTTAGTGTCAACAATAATAGCTAATAAAGATAATGAAGCCTTAAAAAGATTAGATAAAGATACCTTATCATTATTAAACCTTTTAAATACCGTAATGACCTCTGTTAACAATAATTCTAAATATACAGCCAAAGAGTTAGCAAGTATGTTTGATATGAAATCCAGTGATATTGCCTTGTTATATTCGCTTTATAATTATCGCTATATAAATGGAAACGTCAAGATTTCCTTAAAAGAATTTGTCGACTTTATGTTAAATGATGTCGTAAATAATAAGGCTTTTGCCTCTTATGTTGATGGCAAGACCAAAGATAAATTATTAAATATTCAAGAAATTATGAATGGGGTTATTAAGAAGACCAAATATTCTTCTTCAGAAATATTCGCCATATTGAGTAAATTGAGTGATAATCTCGAAGAAGCGACAGTTGATTTAGTATATATTTACCATGGAAGTCAAAATAAATATGATAAAAAATGGACATTGACAGTAGAGGAAATTGTTAATTACTTGAATGATACAATTCTTAAAGATGAGAAATTTAATCAATTCATCGATGAAGATATGAAAGATAAAATAATTAGTGCTAAAGATTCCATTAAGGATGCCAAAGAATTATTAAAAAGTGATGAATATTCGCGCATGATCATTAATACAAATTATGATCTTGAAGGAGAAGAGACATTCAAGTTTGTTCAAAGTTTAAAAGATGAATTAGACAGCAAAGATAAGGAAATTTATGTTATTGGAGATTCGCCAATGGCTTACGACATAAGTAACACCTTTGATGATGAGATGAATTTAATTACCATACTTACCATGTTAGCAATCTTTGTCGTTGTAGCAATCACTTTTAAATCGTGTTTAGTGCCATTTATCTTAGTATTAATCATTCAATGTGCTGTATTCTTCACAATGGGAGTACTCTCCATGTTAGGTGGAAAAGTATACTTTATCGCCTTGCTCATTGTCCAAAGTATTTTAATGGGTGCAACGATTGACTATGCTATCGTCTATACTTCATATTATAGGGAACATAGAAATAAATACGATATCAAAGAATCCTTAATTAGAGCATATAATAGTTCTATTCATACCATTCTTACATCTGGTGCTGTATTGATAATTGTTACCCTTATTGTTGGTAACTTTGCCTCAGCTATTGCTGCTAAAATTTGTACAACTATTTCTGAGGGAACTTTGTGTTCAGTATTATTAATCTTATTTGTATTACCAGCCTTACTGGCAATATGTGATAGATTTATATGCAAGGAACAATATAAAAAATAAGAGGATAAATAGAGATATTTATTCTTTTTTATCACATTTGTTATTAATTATTTCTAAATTAAAAAGTCAAGTGCAACAAAAGAGTGTTATTAATTATTTGCTAAAAAGAAAAGAATATGCTATAATAACTTTTCAAGAGAAGAGGGATTTTATGGAGCAAATGAATGCTAAAGTTGCTTTAAATCTATTGCTTAAAGATGTTATTGATGATCCAAGGGAATTAGACTTAGATAAAAATCGATGGGTAAGACACTGCCTATATGTTGGTATTGCTGCTGGAAGAATTGTCCGAACTATAAATGCTAATAGTGAACATTACGCCTATTTTAAAGAATACATTGCTCAAAATGGCAAGTTAGATGAGGATTATGCGATTTCTTTGGGATATATTCACGATATTGGTCGAAAGATTAACCATCCCTTGCATCCAACAGCGGGATATAAGTATTTATGTGAATTGGGATATGAAAGTGACGCTAAAATCACTATGACGCATTCCTTTATTGATAACGATGTTAACAATACTGCCGGAGGTATAACGGGAAAGGATCGCTATGAATATATTGATAATTATTTACATTCAGTCGATTTAACACCTTATGACAATATTATTCAGTTGTGTGATCTCTTCTGTTTAGAAACGGGATTCACAACCGTAGAGAGAAGACTTTTGGATATTACTAAGCGCAAAGGTGTCTACGAAAATTCTTTAATTCATTTTAATAAAACTATGGAACTACTTAGTCGTTTTGAACTAGATGACGATTACCAAGAAGCTTTAATTGATGCAGGAGGCATGAGTAAAGATGCCTGTGATTTTTATGCTCTTTTTCCTGAAATAAGTAAAGAAATTTTGGATTCTCGCTTTGAGGATCGCGAAGCATTGCTCAAGTTAATAAAGGATAACATGCCAGATGCTCCCCATATATTAGAAAAGAAATAATGCTTAACAAAGCATTATTTTAATTTGAATAGCTTATTCTTCATGATATAATTAGGGTAATATATGGAGGATATTTATGAAATTAAAAAAATTAATACGCTTAATTTTAGTAATAATAGTTGTCTGTTTATCAGCATCTTTAGTTATCAATATCGAAGTTATCAATACGACAAAGAGCCAAATAATCGCTGTTGATGAAATAGAAAATAATAATGATTATGATTGCCTATTAATCTTGGGTGCAGGAGTGCGAAACGGTGAACCGAGCAAAATGCTTAAAGAAAGGTTAGATACCGGCATAGAAATTTATAATAAGGGCTTAATAAGTACTTTTATCATGTCTGGCGACCACGGTCAAGTCAATTATGATGAAGTTAATGTGATGAAAAAATATGCTTTAGATAAAAATATTCCATCATCATCTGTATTCATGGATCATGCTGGATTTTCTACCTATGATAGTTTATATCGCGCTAAATATGTATTTGGCGTTAAAAAAGTATTAATTGTTACGGAGAAGTATCACCTATATCGCGCCCTTTTTATAGCTAATAGTTTAGGTATTGAAGCTCGTGGAGTAGATGCAACTAAAGATATTTACTATGGTCAAACGAAAAGGGAAGTAAGAGAATTTTTAGCTCGTAACAAGGATTTTTTAAAGTCTCTAATAAAACCCAAAGCTAAATATGTTGGCTCGAGTATCTCCCTAGATCAAGACGGCGATATCACAAATGATAACCATATAGTTATATCGACCATCAATGGCGAAGAAAATTATTATGTCAGTTCCTTCATGACTTATAAGACTATCAATGATTATGTAAAAAGAAAAGAACATATAGATTTTAAATGTAATTGTCAGCCTAATTATTATTTAACTTTCAATGATAATAAAAAGGATACTTATGGAATACTCTTGTATGGTAAAACTATTCATCTTATTAAAGATGATAAAAAAATTATATTAAATGAAGAAGAGTCAAAAGTAATATGGGATGTCATAAATAAGGACAAATAAACAAAATGTTCTTTAAAAGTCCAAAAAAAAAGGAAGATTTTAAAAAAGTTCTTAAAAAGTTCCAAGACATGTTTTTAATATTTTTAAATGTGGTATAATAATATTAGGTATTAACAAATTAGTTATATCAGTAGAGGGTTAAAATTATGGTAAAAGCAGTAAGCATTAAAGAACTTAGAAAATATTCTAAAGCACATTCAAAAAATAATAACAAGGAATTGATAAAAATTTCAAACAATAAGATTGATGATTATAATTTTGGAGTGGTTAAAAACTATCTTTTGAATGAAAAAAAATATGAGGTATATTTATTTGCTGAAACAGAAAAAGAAATTGCCAGTTCCCTTTTGTATAAGGATTTTCTAAACAACTTTAAATCCAATATTTATTATACCTTCTTAATTTTGATCATTAAGGGTCATAACAAAAATAAAGTGTTAAAGAGAATATCCTTTTTTCTCAAGTAAAAGTAGTATCCAAAATTTATCCATTTTTTATCCACTCAAGTATATGGACTAATTACTATTCATAATTTATAATGTTATAAAATGCAACAATTGAATTTATCAGTTGTTCATTTAATGGATTTACTTAGGTAATCCATTTTTTTATGGAGGTAATTACTAATGAAACGACGGCAAATTTAACTAATGTAAAAAAAGCAAAATGAGAACTAACATTCTCATTTTTAAATGAAAAAAATAATAAAATTGAAGGGAATGATAAAAATGGATTTATCAGAAATGAAAAAAAGTGCCAAAAATATTGTCTCAGTAACTGATTCAATAAGTGCACCATTATTAAAATTAAATATCAAACTTGATCAGGGTACTGTCGTGCCAAATATAGATGATCTAATCATCTATGTTGATAAGAGCGCAACACCTACGGAAAAGAGAAAAACTTATACTTTTTCTTTAAAGAAAAAATTAAACTATCTAAACTCAGTAACAGACGAATTTATAATGGAACCAGTTATTGAAGAAGAAACGATAAAAGTAAAATGTTATGTGAAAAGATCCATAGGAGATAATGCTATCTTGATTAATGAGGAGATAGAAATGCTCGATTTAAAACCTATCGTCCTATTTGCGGGAATTAACTATATTTCCACTAATTATAGCAATTGCCTTATTGAAATTGTCTATCCTAAAAATAATGATTTAGTGAATTATTTTTTAAATAGTACACTATTTGGCATTGTTGGTAGTAAAAAAATTTTAAGTTTAGATGATATCTATTTTAAAGATTGTTTTACTAAAGTCGATGCTGGAGTAAATGCTGAATTTAATAAGACCACTATGAAATGTTTTAATTCGACTAATAATGCCTTCAGTATGGATTGTGAAGGTAACTTAGTTGTCAATACCATTACTACTAAAAATGAAAGCTCAGTTAATTCTATCACTTTAAGTGATGTCTATCCCATTGGAAGTATTTATATGTCTGTAAGTGCAACAAATCCTAGTACACTTTTTGGTGGGGCATGGGAACAACTTAAAGATAGATTTTTACTTGCATCAGGAACGACTTATAAAGCTGGAGCAACAGGTGGTGCTGCAACACATACTTTAACAGCTAATGAAATGCCGACTCATACACATGTACAAAATGCTCATTTCCATAAGGTGACATCAAGAATGAATAATGTTGACGGAAATAATCTTGGTTCAGAATTTGGTATTAATAGAGGAAATGTAGTAGCTGGAGGAATTCATTATTGCTTGTCAACACAAGGAGCAAGTAATGATTTACCCAATAATGCTCGTGTTGGAGCTTTGCCAGTGACAGCCATTAATAACAACACTGGTGGAAGCAAAGCCCATAACAATATGCCACCTTATTTAACTGTTTATATGTGGAAGAGAATTGCATAGATTTATCTATGCAATTTTTACTTAGGAGGATGAAATGAAAGAAATAATAGAATTAAGAAGACCGAGAGAAAAACATTTTTTAAATGAAGATGGCACGATAACATTGAATATGTATGATGAAGATATTCATTATAAAAAGAATGATGAATATGTAGAAATAGATAATCATTTAAAAGAGATAAATAATAAAATAGAAAATAGAGAAAATGATTTTAAGGTATCTTTTAATAAAGATACTTTTTTAATTAATATTAGTAAAGGAGATTACTTTATCAATATGTGTTTAAGAGATAATAAAAAAATTGATAAAGTTAATTTTAAGGAAAATCAAATTATCTATTATGAAGTTATGCCTAGCATTGACTTTAAATATGACTTAGTTGGCAAGACAGCTAAAGAGACAATTATTTTAAAATCACCAATTGATAATTTAGAAAAAATAGATTTTTTAATTGATACAAATCTAAACTTAAAATTGGATAATAATAAAGTTTTAGCATTAGATGAATTTGGCAATATTACCTATGAATTTATTCCGCCATATATGATTGATGATAAACAGGAATTTAAAAATTGTCGTTATAATCTTGAAAAGTTAGAAAATGGATACTTATTAACTTTGTTACTAGATTTGAAGTGGTTAAATAATGCCTCTTATCCTGTATTTATAGACCCTACAATTACTGGAGAAAATAGTACAGTTTATGATACATACATATACGAAGGCGATACGGAAGTTAATCGCAATAGTCATGAATACTTAAAAGTAGGAGTAGATAGCAATAATCTTAAGTATCGAATATTGACTAAATTTGATTTGCCAAATATTGGAACCTCTTCTCAAGTTATAAGTGCTACGGCAACATTCCAAAGCTATAAAAATGATTACTACCCATCAGGGCAGCATTTAACGGCATCAAATAAAATTGCAACTATTCACCAAGTTACCAGCAACTGGAATGAAACAACAGCAACTTGGAATACGATGAATAATAAATATTATGCGCGAATAGAATCTTACTTAGAAATGCACAGGGGAATTATTTCATACGATGGTGGAACTACAGGTACTGTAACATTATCAGCTAATGAATTTGATGTTACTAATTTAGTCAAAAAATGGTATTCAGGCACACCTAATTATGGAGTTTTAATTAAATGGTTAGATGAAGTTAAGGATACAAAATGTAAGGAATATTATTTATATTCCAAAGACAATAAAGCCGTAAGTTCAGGTGTTATAAAAAGTGATCCCAAACCATTGTTAGTAATTAAATATCGCAATCAAAATGGCCTATTAGATTATATGTCATATAGTAATATTGGTTTTTCCAATGGGAACTCAAATATAAATAACTATAATGGTAACATCGTCAATAGTTTTTTAGTTAATAAAACCACAGGAAATAATGCTCTAAGTTTAAATGCCATTTATAATACTAATGATGTTGTTTTAAATAATAATTTTAATTTAGCATTAGGATGGAAATTTAATTATGATGAACAACTTACTCTTAAGTCCATAAATACTAATAATGATTATATGGAATATCTAACGGGTGATGGAGCTAGGCATTATTTTTATAAAGATGATGATGGAGTCTTCAAATCAGAAGATGGTTTAGGTTTATCTATCAAATTAGAAAATAATGAATATGTAATGACTGATAAAAATAATAATAAATACCATTTTAACATGAAAAATAATATATATTATTTATATAAAGTTGTGGGAATAGATAAGCATACTTTGTCAATTAAAAGAGATACAAACAATCGACTAATTGAAGTATCAAATGACTATAATCAAAAAATATCTATATCTTATGGCAATAATAAAATAGATGTTGTAAGTGAAAATGAAACATCGTCGCTAATTTTAGTTGAAGGAAAATTGAGTGAAATAGTAACTGATTTAGGAACAACTAGATTTGTCTATAATGCCAATAATATAATTTCTGAAACAATCGATATTATGGGCAAAAGAATGCAATATGAGTATTATTCTGCAATCCCATATCGCGTCAAAAAGATAACAGAATATGGATTAAATAATACAGTAGGAAAAAGTCAAAGTTTTAATTATGATTTTAATGCAACGACAGTTGTAGATAACTTAAATAAAAAAATTCGCTATACATTTAATAGTATTGGCAATACCATTGGAACGGTCTTATTAGGAGATGATAATACATTAAAAAATTCTTATGGATTTTCCGATGGTTATATAAGTGAATTAAACTCTTCCTTAACTAATAAAACTTTAAGTAATTCGCTTCCTTTAAAATATGGAGAAAATTTAATCTCCAATAGCAGTTTTGAAACAACAGCGATTAATGGCTTTAATAGTTTGCGAGTAAAAGGAAATGCGAGAACGGGAGAATATGCCGCTAAAATTGATGGCAATGCCTATGTAGAAGTAGATAATATGCTAGAAGTTAATCAGTGCTATATTTGGAGTGCTTATTTTAAAAATAACAGTAAAATCAATTTAGAAATAAATGCTACCAGTGTTTATGATACAACCATTATTAATAATTTAACTATCACGCCAAATGATGAATATACGAGATATGAAATACCTATTATAATTACCGATGAAACGACAACCATCTTGAGCTTTGAATTTAAAGTTGAGGATGGAAGCGTCGCTTATATGGATGACATGCAATTAGAAAAAGGTGAAGTAGCAAGCCCATACAATTTGGTGGAAAACTCCAACTTTATAGATGGCTTAAACGGTTATAGCATTGATGCTGTAAATATTGATACACAGGCACAAATAAATAATACCTGCGAAGTTGTTACATTGGATTCGCGAGAAAAATCTTTGAAGATTAAGAGCAATCCCAAACAAGAAATAACTATATCTAAATCCATTAACTTAAAGGGTAAAAAAGGGGATATCTATACCTTATCTTTTTGGTATAAAAATGAAGGTGTCTTAGATACCGATTTAGAATATATTGGCAATATGGCAACAATTAGCTTTTATAATCCAAATGACGAAATGGGTATGGGTACATATAATGTTACTTTAAATTATCACGCCAATTCTTGGCAATACTTTACTGAGACATTTATTGCCGAAGATGATTATGAGTCAATTGATTTAACAATATTCAGTTTGCAAGATGCTAATAATTTATATATAACTAATATTTCTCTAGTTAAAGATTTGGGATCATATTTTTATAATTATGATGAAGAGGGAAATCTCATTACCACTTATGATATAACCAATAATAAATCAGAATTTAAATATGATAAAAATAATCAATTAATGGGAATATTTGATCCAAAGGGAAATAATTATAAATATGAATATGACAATAATATAACTGATAGATTGTTGAAAGGCATAAGCCCAACGGGAATATCTAATGAAATAGAATATGACGACTTTGGCAATCCCGTTAAAACAATCATCAATAATATCAATTCTAATAATGCCAATAACCTATTCTATATAAGAGTTAAAGGAACTAAGAAATATCTAACACCAGATATAGCTAACAAAACTTTATTGATAAAAGAATTTATATGCAATAGATATGCTTTTAAATTGATAACTAATAATAATGATACAACCATAGCAATTGCTTCATTAGATAACTATGTCCTATGTAGTCCAAATAATACTCTATCAATAAATAAATATTCAGAACCTCTTGTTTTAAATATGGAAAAAAATCCTAATGGATCAGTTTGCTTTAAAGCTAAAGTTAGTGGACTATATTTTAAAGTCCAAGACGATAAAATAATTTTAAGCAAATATATCGAAGGAGATAATTCCTTTGAATTCTATTTAGAAGATATCGATTCGGAAGAATTTATTGAAGAAAGAGCAGAATATACCAGTGATGGAAAATATCTAAGTAAAACGGTTGATGCCTTAGGTAATGCGACTAACTATGAAATAGATGAACCTACTGGACTTACAAAATCTATTACCAATGCAAAAGAACAAAAGACTATCTATGAATACGATGATAAGAAAAAACTTAAAAGCATTATCAATAATAACAAAAAGACTAATTATGAATATGACAATAATTTATTATCTTCCATAAAGAGTGGAAGTAAAAATTATACTTTTTCCTATGACGATTTTTTAAATCAAAAAGAAGTAAAAATAAATAATAATTTATTATCTAGTTATGAATATGATGTCAATAATGGAAATCTCCTTACTAAGAAATATGGCAATGGTAAGAGTTTAAAATATGAGTATGATAGTTTCAATAGATTGAAGAAATTTATTAAGGGAGAAGATATTTACGAGTATTCTTATAATAATTTAGGATTGCTTTCTAAAATTATGAGTAATCGTGAAACTTTATATAAATATGATTTTGCCAATAGATTGAGTGAAGTAATACAAGATAATATTTTTAGATTGCAATATAAATATGATAATAATAACAATGTCTCTAAGAGAATTGATAGTTTATATTCCAATAGACATATAAATGATTATTTCTTTAATGAAGATGATGCTGTTATAAAAGTTACTGTCGATAATGATACTGTTAATTATAATTATGACTACCTAGGTAGATTAAAAAATAAGGATATCAATAGTAAATTAAAGACAGAATACAGTTATAGACATAATGGAAATAAAACTTCATTAATTGTTGATTCTGTAAATATCAATGGCGATATTTATAAATATCAATATGATGCACTTTATAATATTACAAGTATTACTCTAAATGATAAAGTAATTAATGAATACACTTATGATGCTCGCAATCAATTAGTCGAAGATATTAATTATGAATTAAATCAAAAGTATATGATTAATTATGATAATGAAGGAAATATATTAAGTAAAGATATCTATGAAATTACATCTGGCAAATTATTAAAATCCGATAAATATGAATACAATAATTCCTCTTGGGAAGATCAATTGACAAAATATAACAATGAAAGTATAACCTATGATACTATCGGTAATCCAATAATCATCGGAAGTAAACATTTGACATGGGATAATGGAAGAGAACTCACAAGTATTGACGGTTTAATAAAATATGATTATAATGAAGATGGAATACGTGTGAGGAAGACAGTAGGAGAAGATATAATAAATTATTATCTAAGTGGTAATAAAATAATATATGAGACCCGAGGAAATAAAACCTTATACTATATCCGAGATGAAGTAGGAGACCCAGTCGGATTAATCTACGAAGGAAGAAAATACTATTATAAGAAAAATAATCAAAGAGATGTCATAGGGATATATGATAGCAATTATAACTTAATAGTAAAATATGAATATGACTGTTATGGAAAAGTAATATCAATAAAAAACAATAGTGGAATAGAAATAACAGATACAAATCATATTGGAAATATAAATCCAATAAGATACAGAAGTTATTACTATGATATAGAAAGTGGATATTACTATCTAAATAGTAGATACTATAATCCAGAGTGGGGAAGATTTATTAATGCTGATGGAATCATCGGAACATCAAACAATGTAAATACATACAACTTATATAGTTATGTCGAAAATAACTTTATTAATAAGTATGATGATAATGGAGATTTTGCAATACCATTAGCTTATGTCGGATACCTTGCTCTAGGAGTGTTAGCAGTATATACAACTGCAAAATTACTTCCAGAAGCTATAAGAACATCTGCATCAGTAGCAGGATCAATTGCTAGCGCTTTAGAAGATGCTATCACTAAAAGAAATTCAAATAATAATGATGATGAACAAGACGGTAAATACTGTGTTTATATGCTATATGAAGAAGAGCCAAAAATGGGTAATGTTAAATACATTGGCCGAACAAATGATTTAAAGAGAAGAAGGAAAGAACATAGTAAAAATCCTTATCGAGCACATTTGAATTTTAGAAAGATTGATTGTTATACAACAAAAGAAGAATCGAGAATAAACGAACAAGTTTATATTGATATATATAGGACTCTACAAAGGAATAAAAATAACCCGATTCAAAATCAAAGAAATGGTGTTAATAAGAATTCAAAATTCTTTAGAGAAAAAGTTATGTCATATATTCCAGGTTTATATTTTGAAGAAACATATGTAGGAGGAAATGAATGGGATTAAAAAAAATAACATCAAAAAAATTAGAAAATGGAGATACATTTGCAACTAGAATAGAAGATAAAAAAAGTAAGTATTGTGGACAATATCTAATATTTATATGTTTTAAGGATGAATTTTGGCTTAACTACTGGCCAAAAAATTGGTATGATGAGTCACATTCAACACTTTTTCGAATAAAAATAACAACAAATAAAACAATACCAACAACTAAAGAAGAAATCGATAGATTAGAATATGTTATTTCTAAGGCAGAATGCGTTGAAATGGCTTATTTTCCATTTATGAGTCGTATGACTTATGAAGAACTTGTTGAATCACGCAGTTTTCAAGAATTACATCCAGATGAATATGGGTATTTAAATGAATATTTGAACGATATATACTATTCCCGAAAAGATATAGTTCCAAATTTTGAGTATTTAGGAAATTTTGATGTGGAAAAGCCTAAGAATGAATTTATCTCATTTGGTTGTGATACGCATATATCTATTTTTCCTCGAATAATAGCGGATACATTGAAACATTACGATGATTATAATAAGCGAGAAGATAAAAGTCACTATTCCCAAGAAGAAGTGGAAGAAAATCACAAAGCCGCCAAAGAATTTTTAGAACTACAAATCAAAATAGACAATTATATAAGGGGTTTGACAGATAAAGAAAAAAAGAATTTTCAACCCAAATACATATCAGGATGGGGAACTGGACTTTATGATTGTGATGTAGCATTGGATACAAAGGCTGAATATTTAGAAGTCTATGATGTTAAGAAAAGTGTCCCAGACATAATGAACCAAGTATTGCCAAGAGTAAAAGATTTTATAAAAGATCAATATGATGGACCAATAGCCTGGATGGTTTTAGCAGACTTACAAATGAAGAGAAAAAAACTAGATAAAAGGTTAAGAGATACAGCATTAGATTGCATAGAAATAGACTTATCATATTGGCAAGGAAACGAACAATATGAAGAAAGAAAAAAAGAATTATATAGATTAAAGAAAAGATTAGAAAATAGTAAAATTGTAAGAAAGAAACCAAAGAAAAAAGAGAGTAGTAAATCGGATTAATCTACAAATAAAATGTTATTATCTAGAGCAAGAGAAATCTTGCTCTTTTTTTAATGAAACTGGAAACTTACAAGTATTGACGGAGAAATAAAATACAATTATAATGAAGATAAAATAGTTGACTAAAAGGTTTAATATAATGGAGTGATAAGATAATGGATATTGAAAAAATTTTTGAACTATTAAATTATAATAATTCAATTGAAAACCAAAAAAGGGGGATACGTGAAGCTTTAAATAGTTGTACACACGTTTTAGGACTTTTTTTAAAACAATATAACAATAAAGATGTATGGCATAATTGTGCGTTAATTATTTCACAACAAACTGATGAAAAGCTTGAACCTTATTTAGTAGAACTTTTTGATTGGATAAAAAATATGGATGATCCAGGTGCAGATTTAATAATGGAAAGATTAAGTAATTATAAGAAAAATTCTATATTTTTATTAGCTCTTAGTTTGAGATTGAATAAAGCCAAGAAATTGAATAATAAAGAATGGGAAGAAAACTTAAATAAATTAATATCATTATAATTTTGAAATATTATTAAGGATGTGATGAAATGACAATAGAAGAAATGTATGATTTGTTAGATGAAAATAACAGTGAAGAAAAACAAAAAAAAGGTTTTGAGTATGCAAGGTCAATAAAAGACTTAGAAGTCTTCGTCCAACCTTGTTTTGGTAATCGCGGAAAGATGATATGGAAAAATTGTGCATTAATTCTTTCAAAAAAAAGTGATGAAGAACTAGAACCATATTTAATTGAGTTGATGGAATGGCTACAAGATTTGAACTGGCCAGGAGCAATCATAATGATGAACAGATTAAGAAAATATGAGAAGAACAATATATTTATGATGTCTTTATCTTATTGTATGAACTGCATAGAAAAAACAAATGATGAAATTTGGGAAGAAAACTTAAAAGATATGGTTAATAATATTTTTCATTATGAATTAGATGAAAAAGGAAGTCTAATTAGTCCAATAACATACAATTAATTGAATTAAGCTAAGAGCAAGAGAAATCTTGCTCTTTTTTATTTGTAATGAGTTTATACAAAAAATACACAAAAAGTATACAAAATTTACACAAAATTTATACAAAAAAGTATATGGAAAAATTATTTACGACAGTTTATAATCAAGACTTATAGGAGGTAAATATGCGAGAAAGAATAGAAAATATTGTTAATAGTCCCATTAAAGACAAAAACTGTTTAACCATTACATCGAAGTTTGGAAAGAGAAAATTCTATAATAATATAACCAAGAGATATGAGTCAAATTATCATAAGGGGTTAGATTTGGTTGGTGGAGATAATATTATTTCTATGTATGATGGCAAGGTAATAGCTTGCCGCAATAGTATCAAAGGTTATTCTGATAGATATTCATCGGGTAACTATGTAACTATTAGGCACGATAATAACTTAATTACAACTTATTGTCATCTAAAATATAATTCATTAAAAGTAAAAAAGAAAGACTTGGTATGTAAAGGACAGATTATTGGCCTAATGGGATCAACAGGTCATGCAACAGGAAAGCATCTACACTTGGGAATAAAGAAGAATAACAAGTGGGTAGATCCTGAAGATTATCTAAAATTTGAGAAAAAAGAGATATATTATATTGTTAAAAAAGGAGACAATTTATCCAAGATAGCCAGAAAGTATAAGACGACATGGCAAGATATTTATGAAAAAAATAAAATGGTAATTGGCGATAATCCTAATTTAATTAGGATTGGTCAAAAACTGATAATTTAGGAGGTCGAATTTATGAAGAATAACATTTCAATAGAGATATTAATAAGTAGTATTTTTGGTTTTTTTACTTATTTAATAGGTGGCATTGATTCTTTAATGATATCTTTATTAGTACTTATTGCCATTGATTATATAACCGGCATATGCAAAGGTATAGTTAAAAAGAAGTTGAGTAGTAATATTAGTGTTAGAGGCATTATAAAAAAGTTTGGCTATATCGTAATCATTATCATTGCTACGCTTTTTGATAGGCTTGTAAGTGATGATAATATGGCGATTAGAACGATGATGATTTATTTCTTTATAGCCAATGAATCTTTGTCAATTTTAGAAAATTGGGCAATTATCGGTTTGCCCCTTCCTAAAAAAATATTCGAAATATTTGAAAAATTGAGAAATGAATCTTGATTTTTGATTAAAAATAATTTAGTATAATAAACAATTTAAGTGGAGGATTTATGGGGACAGAGGTAGTTTTTAACAATAATGCATTTTTAAGTTTACAAGAAGAGGTATTAAAGATATCTAAAGAATGTGAATACTCTAATTTATTAAGTAAGAATATGATTGATACATATTACTATTTAGAAATGAAAAAAGATATTGCTAAAGTATTTACAAAATATAATGATGTTAAGTATCTTATTGGTCATTCAAGCCATTATGGTTTATCAAGTACTAGTTTTGACACTGAAAGAGTTTCAACATCAAAAAAGAATAGTGACATGGTAAGTAATTATGTTATGAAGAATATTGATTTGGAAATATGGGCCCAAGATTTTTATGATATAATTATTTCTATTTCTAGCAAATTAACTTTGCAAGAGGCTGTTTATCTAGTTGATGCCTTTTTTGCCAATAAGTCAGAAGAGATGATTAGTGAGAAATTATGTGTTTGTCGTAAGACATTGCAAAATATCAAGAAAAGTTGTCTTGTCAAGTTATATGTGGAATTTAAGCATGATAGACTAATATAAAATGTATAGGATTTCTATACATTTTTTGTTATAATTTTAATACTAAAGGAGTTTATAAAATGAAAACTATCATCGTTTTTTATAAAAAGGCCAAATATCCCTTTTATCTAATGATTATCAGTTTGATATTGGCAATTTTAAATTGTGGAAATAAAGCTTTTTTCTTAATTTTTATGTTTTATTCGCTTTTATCAATGTTATTAGTATTTTTAAAAAATAAGTATGAAAATAGTAAATTTCTAAATATCTTTATAGTTATATCATCATTTCCTTTTTTGATACTTATATTTTTGGCTTTAATGTTTATTGGTGTTATCATATCCTTAACTCCCGATAAAAAGTTAAGCAAGTATAAATATAGTGATTATATTAATTATTTTCCTAAAGAAATTCCCAAGGAATATGAGGCCGCTTCATACTATCGTACCTATGGATTTTTACAAGGGGGAGATTTTATCGTTTTATATCTCCAACTTGATTCAAATTCTATTTCGGATTATAAGAGTAAATTTGAAAAAATCAATGTTGAGAGACCCGAGAATACAGAAACCAATTTTACCTACTTTAACTCTCCATATGAAAAAGGAGTAACAAGTGATTTTAAGATGTATACGATAGAGGCTAAGTGTGATAAATCAGGATATTGTAATCATGGATTAGATAAACATGTGGTGATTAACGAGAATACCAATGAGATAATATTTTTCTATGGTAATTGGTAAAATTTAATTATCCTTGACAAATATAAAATGCCAATTATAATAGAAAGGAAACGAGAAAGGGATGGTTAGAAATGACTAATTTTAGTTTGCATGGTGATTATGAGAGATTAGGACTAGAAGTTGATGCTAAAAGAGAAGAAGTAGAAAAAACTTATAAAGACTTAAATGACTCTTACGTGGCTGGTCAAATTTCTTTTGAAGATTGGTTTTCAATTGAGTTAGCATATACTAATATAACTAGTCATTTGGATGGACTAGATGAAGTTAAAGCCCAAGAAAAAATGTTAGAAAAGAAGGCATTTCTTATTGAAACAGAAAGAATGCGAAGAATAACTAATATGGTAAGAGAAGAGGAAAAAAGAAAAGGCCCCTTTTGGACTCGCCTAGAAGATACAAATATTGCTGATATTCAAGAAAATAATTCTGACTTTTTTGAGTATATGGCAAATGGTATTGAACAAGTACTAGCACCCGAGTTTGTTGTTACTTATAAAAATTTTTTAGCAGGACTAAAGACTATGTGGGAAGAAATGTATCTTGGCATATGCCAATATGAATATGATTTGTTAGTTCGCGAGAACTATGACTTGCCTTGTAATTTTTCTGTTGGCATGGATGAATTAGCTTTACCAAGATTTCCTAAAGGTAAATATAGAGATGTATTCAATAGGGGACAAGTCTTATCACAATTAATTCCCGGAAGTGAAATGCACTATGTCATCAATAGACATTTAGCCTTGTTATCAGAAATTGCCGGTCTTGGTTTTCAAGTAACTTACTATGATGATTGTCCTATATATACTTTTTCACCAACTACTCGTTTAAAAAAGTATAAAGAAGAATATCTCGAACAGTTTGGCGAGGAAGTAAGAGGTGGAAAGAGAAAGAGTCCATACGTTGATAGCAATGAATTAAAGTCTTATGTTGCCAAATCTTTAAAACCATATAATAGTTGTGTTAAATAAAATTAGTTAGTATTAACTAGTTTTTATTTGCTTGATATGTTATAATAACTGACATTTAAGGGGGATTAATATGAAAGTATTTATTGCTGATAGCTATAGTTGTGGTGTTAATTCAGAACTTTATGAAATAGAATTTGGTTTACATGAGATGCCCGATTGTGAATTTATATCCAAACCCGAAGAGGCCGATGTCATCATCTTCCCTGGAACGTGTTGCTGCCATGAAGAGAGAATTCTCTACTTATTAAATTATATTTCTTCTATTTTAGATCGCAAGAAGGAAGGTGCCAAGTCCTATCTAACGGGATGTATGACTCATGAATTTATTGATGATAAAAAATTAAGTAATGTTAAGGGATGGCTTAAGAAAAATATCGATGTTATTGTTCCCAGTGATAAAATAATCGACTTATTAAAAGACTTATACTATGAACAATATAAAGATGTCGAGTATGAAAATGGCTTTGCCTATTCTATAGATAATAATGCCGATATTTTCCTCTCTCGAGGATGCTTAAATCAATGCTCTTTTTGTAAAACATCCTTTTTAAAAATGCCTTTAGTGAGTATGGATATGGCCAAAATCAAAGAATGTATTGATTTTGTTGATGAGAATAAGGCCGAGAATCTCGACTTAAAAGGTATGAATATATGTCAATTGGGATTAGATACTACTGGCCAATACTTGTTACCAGAGGTCATTGAATATGTTGAAAAGAAGGAAAATATTAAAAATGTAACTCTAGTAGGTTTTGCCTATGCTGATGCTATTCGCAGTGAGTTTCAATATGTCCTTAGAAAAAGTAAAAAGGTTACCAATATAGTTGGATCATTAGAATCAGGAGATAATAGGTTATTAAGTCTTATGCATAAAGGATATTACATAGAATCACTTTTAGATTTTGTTCACTTTATTAATCAAGAATATAAAAAAATGTTAGATATAAATATTATTGCTGGTTTTCCTACGGAAACACTTGATGAAGTCAAAAAGACAATGATGGTCTTAAAAGAATTAAAAGATTATCTAGGTTTAGTAAATGTATGTAAATACAGTGATTCTACTTTTGTAGCATCACATAATTTAGAACAACTTCCAAAAGAAAAAATAGAAGAACATGCAAGAATTTATTCTAAATTTTTAAAACATGAGGGTATTCCAACTGTCTTAATTTAAAATAAAACTAGTTAGACTTATCTAACTAGTTTTTTAGTGGATAAGTGACTAAAAAAGTTTAACAAATTTTAAATCAAAAGCGTTTATTGATAACTATTAATTTGGTATAATATATCTACTAATTTATTTAAATTAGTAATGAGAAAGAGAACGAGGTAATGTAGTAGTAAATAATTAAAAGGAGGGAGTAGGTTGATGAACAAAATAAAAGAATACACGGAAAAAACATTTGAGAGTATTAAACATTTTGATGAGTTTGGAAAGGAATATTGGCTTGCAAGAGAATTAATGCTGGTCTTGGGATATAAGGATTGGCGCTATTTTGACGCAGTAATAGAAAAAGCAAAAATAGCTTGTCAAAACTCTAAACAATCAGACAGCGACCATTTCGTTGTTTACAACAAAATGGTTAATATTGGTTCTGGTGCCAAAAGAAAGCAAAAAGATTACAACCTTTCGCGATATGCTTGCTATCTAATAGCTCAAAATGCTAATCCAAGATTGAAAATAGTTGCTCTTGCACAAACTTATTTTGCTATTCAAACGCGAAAACAAGAATTAACTGAAAAAGAATATAGTAATTTAACAGAAGACGAGAAAAGATTCTATCAAAGAAATTTAACTAAGAAGGGGAATTATTCTCTAAATCAAGCAGCTAAAAAAGCTGGTGTTAAAAATTTTGATCAATTTCATAATGCTGGTTATAAAGGATTATACAATGGTGAAACAGCCGATGATATTGCCAAAAGAAAAGGATTAAGATATAGAGAAGAAATCTTAGACAATATGGGTAGTGATGAATTAATTGCTAATTTATTTAGAATCTCACAAACTGAACAAAAATTGAAAAGAGATAATATCCAAGGTGAAGTTAAAGCCAAAGAAACGCATTATGAAGTAGGTAGCAAGATAAGGAAAACGATAAAAGAATTAGGTGGAACTATGCCCGAAGATTTACCAACACCTGAAAAGAGTTTAAAAGAATTAGAACAGGAAGGGAAAAATAACATTCTAAACAATCAAAAATTATAAAACAAAAACTAGTTAGATTTATCTAACTAGTTTTTTATCTAATAAATTAA
>CAJTKV010000021.1:0-3357 GCA_910577075.1 uncultured Bacilli bacterium | reverse complement strand
GTTGTAAACAGGGAATTCACCCATAATGACGTCGACCAACACTATATGGAAAGAAAAAATTTAACGCTTAAAATCATTTATTCATAGCCATTAATTTGGTATAATAAAAATACTAGTTTTATTTGAAATAAAAAGAGAAAGGAGATAGTTTGTTTGAAAGATTTAGAAGTTATTAGTAGTACAGAAGAGTTTTTAGTTTTTAAAACCCAAGAACAAGAAAAAGGTATTGCAGTTAGGTATGAGAATGACAATCTTTGGATGACTCAAAAAGCTATGGCAGAATTATTTGATGTTCAAAGACCGGCTGTTACTAAGCATCTAACAAATATATTTAATGAAAAAGAATTAGATAAAGATACAGTATGTTCCAAAATGGAACATACTGCAGAAGATGGCAAAAACTATAAAACTGATTATTATAGCTTAGATGCTATCATATCAGTAGGATATAGAATTAATTCTAGAAGGGCTACACAATTTAGAAGATGGGCAACTAGTGTTTTGAAAAAATTTACCATTGAAGGATATGCATTAGATAGAAAAAGAATGGAAAACGGAACATTCTTAAATAAAGATTATTTTGAAAAACTCTTAGAAGAAATAAGAGAAATTCGTTTGAGTGAAAGAAGATTTTATCAAAAAATAACTGATATATATGCTACTAGTATTGATTATGATGCTAAGGCACCAACTACTATTGAGTTTTTTAAGAAAGTTCAAAATAAGATGCACTATGCTATTACACATCAAACTGCTGCAGAAATTATCTATAATAGAGCAGACCATACAAAAGATAATATGAATTTAACGTCTTGGAAGAGTTCTCCTGATGGCAAAATAATGGAATCTGATGTAGTAATTGCAAAAAATTATTTAACTAAAGAAGAAATACAAGATTTAGAAAAAATCGTAAATGCTTTTTTAGAACTTGCCGAAAGAAGAGCAGAGCGACATATTCCAATGACTATGGAGGATTGGAGTACAAGAATAGACAAATTTTTATTAGCAGACGATTTAGATGTTTTAAAAGATGCCGGAAAGATATCTCACGAAATAGCAGTAGATAAAGCTTTAAGTGAGTTTGAAAAGTATAGAATAACTCAAGACAAATTATTCAAATCTGATTTTGATAAATTTTTGTTCACGGCAGATAGTGATAAAAAAGATAATTAAAATATAAAAAACTAGTTAGGTTTATCTAACTAGTTTTTTATCTAATAAATTAATAATGTAAAAGAAAATAAATGATAATAATAATAAAATGAAGATACCACACATAACTAAAGATAGATTAAATACTTGTGTACCATAGAGAATGAGATAGCCAATTCCCTGTTTACAACTTAAGAATTCACCCATAATGACGCCAATTAAACTCATTGATATATTCAACTTCAAACTAGATATAATCTCTAGTCGTGATGATGGAATAATAAGTCTCGTAATAATTGCCAATTTTGATGCTCCCAAAACTTTAAATAATTTAATCTTATCCTGATCAGTATTTTGAAATCCATTGAGAATCGTAATAAATGTTACGATTAAATTGATGAGTAGAGCCATGAAAATAATAGATTTCATATTAGCTCCCATCCAAATAATTATTAGGGGACCTAATGCTACTTTAGGTAAACTATTAATCATCGTTATAAAGGGATCTAATACTGCTTTAATAGTTGGTGCGATATAGAGAAATAGAGCAATTATAAAACCTAAAATAGTCGATAGTGAAAATGATATTATTACTTCAATAAGTGTAGTATAAATATGCTTAAATAAGTTATTATCAAGATAAAGATTAATTAGGGTATTTAAGATTTTAGAAGGTGATGAAAAAATAAAAGAATTAATAATATTGAAATGCGCCAATAATTCCCATAAGCCGATAAAAATAATGAGTAATGAAATTTGACTTACGGTAATGATTATTTTTCTAACTTTTAACTTGCGCAAGAATAGAGCATGTTCATGAGACATGATCGATATCACTCCAAATCATATTATATAGTTTATTAAATTCCGGAGTTTGTCTTTTTTGACTGGGAGAAGGATACTCAGTTAAATCAATATCATATATTCTTTTTATCTTTGCTGGTCTCTTGGTTAAGACGACAATTCTATCACTTAAACTTAGGGCTTCTGCAATATCGTGAGATATTAAAATCGTCGTAATGTTTAACTCCTTAATAATATTATAGACATCATCACTTATCGTTATCCGCGAATCAATATCTAACTTGGAAAAAGGTTCATCAAGTAAGAGAATATTTGGCTTTATGGCAAGAGTACGAATTAGAGCTAGGCGTTGTCGCATACCACCTGATAAATTATTTGGGTAACTATCTTTAAATTCATAAAGATCATATTTTTTTAAAAGGGTATCGACATAATCAATGTTATCACTAGTTAATTTATGTTGGAGTTTTAATCCAATTAAAGCATTATTTCTCACACTTAACCAAGGTAAAAGAGCATCATTTTGCATCATGTATCCGATTATTAATGGTTTATTTTCTCTTATAAACCCCTTAGATGGCTTCTCGAGATTGGTTAAAATGTTTAAAAGAGTTGATTTCCCACATCCTGATGGACCAACAATAGATACTATTTCGGATTCGTTAATATCTAAAGAGATATCATCAATTGATAATATCTCTTTTTCTTTCGTGTGGTAGGTCTTAGATAAGTTATTTATATTAATTAACTTCATAGACTAAATCTTTATATGGAACATATTTATCTAATAAATTATTATCTATTATCATATCTTCTAAGTTTTTAAATGATTGTTCCGTTATTTTTGGTTCTTTAAGCCACGAATCGTATTTTTTATAGTTTTTAATCATTGCAATTAAATCATCTTTTTTCGTATCGGGGAATTCGGATTTTATAATTTCATATATTTCTTCTTCCGAATGCGTGTGGACATATTCTAGTCCTTTTTCTATACCTTTATAGAAAGTTTTTATAACATCTTTGTTATTTTCTATGAAGGATCTTTTAGCATTAAATGCCGTATAAGGCACCTCACCAGCATGCACGCCGATAGAGTCGGCAATATAACCATAGCCATTTTTTACCAAGTTAGTTGCATTAGGTTCAAAAAGATTAACTCCATCGCCAGTTCCTGCTATAAAGGCACTAGATAAATTTGCAAAATCCACCGTATCATCAACTTTAACATTGGAAATATTTTCATTTTTTAGAGCCTGTTTAAAGTTGATCAAAGGCATTCCGCCTGTTCTTGTACTAAACTTATAACCAATTTATACCCTATAAAATAAGGGGGTTAATAAAAACATTAGACAAAGAATTGTCTTTTTTTAATGATTTTATCTCCGTGAGTCAACACACTCG
>CAJTKV010000020.1 GCA_910577075.1 uncultured Bacilli bacterium | reverse complement strand
ACTAGGTTTTCAATAATACTTTTTTAGTGTCCACTTTTTGTTGACAACTTCATTCTTTACCTTATTTTTTTGTCCTCTAAATATGAGTATGCTGTTAAGAGATTTAACTTATCATCATAAGTAGCATCAATGATAAACTTTTCTTTGCGTTCAAAATATTGATATATAATTCCATCAATTTGCGGTGTAGGAATACTTCCTATATCCGCTTTTTTTATCCACTCAAAGAATCCTTCTTCACAGTCTTTAAGTGGTTGCTTTAAAATTCTTTCATAAAAGAAGTAGACGATATTATTGTACTTAGGCAAAGGTGAAGTTTCGGTTAATATTCCCAATAGTTTAGGAGTTTTTATTTTTATTCCCGTTTCTTCGAATACTTCGCGAGTTACGGCTTCTTCGGGAGTCTCATAAGGATCAATTTTTCCACCAATGGGAATATAATAACCTCCCAATTCTTCTAAGTCCGTCTTAGTTTTTCCTCTTCTTATGAGTAAAAACTCATCATCATTTTCCAATATACATAGGCATATGCCTCTCTTTAAACCGTTATTCATGAGATACCTCCTATATTTAAATTATATCATTAAAAGATTATAAATTATAGCAAACTCTGTTAATATTGTTTAAATACTAATTAATTCTTTGGATTTTATGGTATTATAATATAAAGATAAAAAAATTAATTCCGTGATGAAAGTAAGGAGTAAATTATGAACAATATTGAAATTGAGAGAAAATACAAAATTAACAAAGAGATTTTTGATAAAATAAAAAAATTTTTTGAAGGAAAAGATATTAATGGCGATGTTGCGAAACAAAATGATATTTATTTTTCTCCAAGACATTTTCCTTTCTTTGGAGGGAGTATTGATAATGAGGCTTTGCGAATTAGAATATTAGATGATAAAAACATATTAAGTTATAAGAAGTTTTATTATGCAACAGAAGATAAACCAGCCTACTGTGATGAACATGAAGTGAATTTAGAAGATGTTGATAAGATGAAGGAGATTTTAAAAGATTTAAGAATTGATGAGGCCTTCACATTAAAAAAGGAGAGAACCTCTTACTTATATTCTGGTCTCGAAGTTTCCTTAGATGTTGTAGATAGTTTGGGATATTTTCTCGAACTAGAGATTAAAGACCAAAAAGATCTTAGAGCTTCTTCAAATATTATGAATGAACTTTTAGACTTTTTTTCCATCACGGAAGAAATGCGCAACTATGAAGGGTATTCATATCTACTATATAATGCTAATAAAAATGATAGGTAACAAATGGAAAAGACACTAATAAAGAGACAAGAAATATATGATATGTATTGGTATTTTGCCTATGAAAGACAGGAAATATTTATAAAGAAGAATCTCGGAGAAAAGCCACCATGGACGGAAGATTTAATATTGCAAAAATATAAGTTTTGTAATGCTTATCGCATTAATGATCGCGTGAGCCAATATTTATTGAAGAATGTAATTTACAATGGTCAAAAATATCGTGATTGCGACATGCTTTTTAGAATAGTTCTGTTTAAACTTTTTAATAAGGAGACAACTTGGGAAATTTTAGAAAATAAGTTTGGCGATATAACATTAGATAAATTTGATAAACAATTATTCTCAAAAGTTCTAAGTGAGGTAAAGAATAGGGGTATAAGCATTTATAATGATGCCTATATTAGTTGTGCCAACAAGGCCTTTGGATATACTAATAAACACGATAATCACTTAGCATTATTAGAAAAAATGTTTAAAGTAGACAGGATAGATGAAAAAATAAAGCAAGCAACATCTATGAAAGAGGTCTTTGATATTCTTAAAAGTTATCCGCTTATTGGCAACTTTTTAGCATACCAATTAATAACGGATATCAATTATAGTGAAGTAACTGATTTTCGCGAAGATGAATTTTGTGTTGTTGGTCCCGGTTCTCTAAGGGGAATAAGAAAATGTTTTTCTAGTATGGGAAACAATACATATGAAGATCTAATTCGCTATATGTATGAACATCAAGAAGAGGAATTTAAAAGGTTAAATTTGGATTTTAAGTATCTAGGAAATCGAAAATTACAGTTAATTGATTGTCAAAACTTATTTTGTGAACTAGATAAATATTTAAGAGAAAAAGTTCCTGAATTAAAGTCTAATAGAAGTAAGATTAAGAAAAAATATCATCAGACAAAAGAGCAAATAGAATATATATATCCACCAAAGTGGAAAATAAAGTAAGAAGGTTTTACTATGGCATGTGCAACAATTCATTTAGCAATTGCTAAGAGATATTTAAAGAGAAATCCCAATATAAATATTGATGATTTTATAGCAGGTACTCTTTATCCCGATGCTGACTCCGATAATGATAAAACCCATTATACAGATAAACATCGTGGAAGTGATAATGTAAGTCATGTTCGGGGAAAGGTTAATTTATCGGCCTTTTTAAAAGAACATGAAAATCTAAATGACTTTGAGATGGGTTGGTTTTTACATTTAATAACTGATTATTTATTTTTTGAAGAGTGTTTTACTACTAGTTATTTATTGAGTTTAAGTTATGATAACTTTTGTAAAGAACTATATCACGCTTATTCTTGTATCAATCTATATTTAGAAGAAAAATATGATTTAACTAGAGATTATTATAAGGCATATCCCGATGCCTATTATCCAGGTATCCCCTATGAAGAGTGTATATTACCTAGAGAAGTTGTTGATAATTTTATTGATCGCATAGATAATATAGATATACCAAAATACATAGAAAAAATCAAAGAAAATGGGATAAATATCAAACCATAGTAAAAAAAACTAGAAGTATGGCATATAATATGATATATTGTTAATGGAGTTTAATTCCATTGATAATGCCGATTTAGTACAGTGGTAGTACAGATGCATGGTAAGCATCAGAGGTAAGTTCAATTCTTACATTCGGCACCATTGACGAATATGTTCGAATTCTTCGGACTCGCAATAAATGATACCAGTCAATGCGATTGGTATTTTTATATCCACAGTGTAAATAAATTTAATTAATTGGATGTCACGTGGAAAAGCTTATACCCAAAATAAATGAAGAACTAATTACCGAAATGAAAAGAGATAATTTTAAAGGTGATTTTAGCATAAAAAACAATATTGTTATTTGGAATACCTCAAGCGAAGTCTTTTTAAAGATAATCCTTGATAATCAACTTGATGAAAGCTACATCTCTTATAATTGTAAAATAAATAATAAAGAAATCTATCTATCACATGAACATAAAAAATAGGAGTATTATACGGATTATTGAAAGAATTAAATAATGAGATGAATACTTTAATTATCAAAAAAATTTTTCGGTAAATCTCCAAGATTATATTTTGGACATGAAGCTAAAACTATTGAAGAAAAATTAAAGAATAATCATAAATATCAAATTTTTAAATTTCAAAAAAATTTAGTTAAAAAATGGAATTAATATTTTAAATGGAGGTTTATAATGGTTGGTTTTGAAGATTCTCAAAAAAGAATATTTGCTGAAAAATATAATAATCATACAGGAGGATTATTATATAGATGTCCGGCTAAAGTTGACAAAGGTTTCAATTTTGACTATTGCGTATTTATACCCAATGGAATAAATGCACAAACAAGTCTTTTAATTCAAATTCCCAACTATAGCGCAAGTTTAAAAACAACTAATATTGAAGAACAGATAAATTATGAATATGAAATATTTAAGGGATTTAAATCTCATATTCATTTATGCAATAATATTTCTAAATTTCCTATATTATATCCTTTAATTCCAAGAAAATGGGATAATGTAAAAAAAGAAGAAATATTTACACACATGTTATCCAGTAATGCATTATTTTGTACTGATGAACAATTTTCTAGAATAGATATTCAAATAATTAATATGATGGATGATTTAAAAGAAAGACTTGAAAAAAACAATATTAACATTGATAGTAAAGTTATAGTTGAAGGATTTTCTGCAACTGCTAAGTTTGCTAATAGATTTACTTTATTACATCCTGAGATAGTAAAATTATGTATTGCAGGGGCAATAGGAGGTTGTTTGACATTGCCAATTAGAGAAATCGAAAAAGAAAATTTAATATATCCAGTTGGAATAGGAAATATTAAAGAAATTACTGATAAAAAAATAAAAGAATTTAAGAATGTTAAACAGTTTTACTACCAAAGTATAGACGATAATATTGATGCTTTTATTAGCACTACAAAAACATCCTACGTTCCTTGTAATCCTGGAGTAATAAAAAAAGACGATTTAAAGCAACTTTATAATTATTTAGGTAGAGATATGTTAAACGAGCGTTTCCATAATACTAAAAAAATTTATGCGCAAGAAAAAGTAAATGCAACCTTTAAAATTTATCCAAGTGGCGGACACAGCCCTCTAGTAGCAGTAGAAGACATAACAGCTTTATTTTTACAAGAAGTGGCAAAATAATATTGCTAACGATTTCTCTATAATAATTAAATGCAAATTTCCAAAAGCAGTTTGCTCATGAACTAGATATAATAAAACTTTTTAGTCACGATAGTAAACGGCTTGTTGCAAAGTCGTTTTTATGATACTATAAATATGTCAAGGAAACTTGTACAAATCATAGCAATGTGAGGATACGGTAATCTATGTTTGAAGCGACGACTGATTTTAAAATTGGTAAATTAAATTCCCTAGTAGAACAACAAATTGAAATTACAGAAGAAAATCAACAATTAAATTTTTATATTACAGGAAAAAGTAATAATAATTCATATTCTTTAAATTTTATATCAACAATATCAATTGATGATATGCTTAAATTTAACTTAAATGAACATATAGATTTTATTCAGTATGTAGATGACGGAAATGTTGTTTTTGAAAAAAATGGGTTATACGATTTACATACAGAAATAAAAATGGACATTATGAGATATTTATCTAAAAGTTTTATTTTAATGATATATTTTAAAAATCATGAAAATGAAGTCGGTTATCTTGAACTTGACTTCTCGTATAAAAGTTGTGAATAACTATTATTATATTTACCGCACTAGCATGATAATTTATATGAATTTTCTTTTTGTTAAACGCAAGGATGGCGGAATGGTAGACGCGCTACTTTGAGGGGGTAGTAAGTTTTAACTTGTGGGAGTTCAAGTCTCCTTCCTTGCACCAGATTGATACCAAACTCGAACTTTTATGTTTCGAGTTTTAATATGCCTAAATTTCTGGTATAATACTTATACAATTAATTTTGATTATGACAATTTAGTAAATAATTGTATATTGACATAATCAATGTAACTATAATTATATTAGGAGGTAAGATAATGAGAATATTTGTTGGTTGTAGTAGTTCAGAAGATGTAGACTTAATATATTTAAAATCTGCAAAAAAACTTGGAAAAATGATTGCTGAAAATGGTCATAGTTTAATCTTTGGTTCTTCTGATAAAGGAATGATGGGAGAATTATACAGGGGTGTAAAAGAAAATGGAGGAAAGGTTATATCAGTTTTTCCAAAACAGTATAGTGGTTTTTTAACGAAAGTAGAATCAGATGAAATAATTGAAACAGAGACCGCTACTGATCAATTAAAATATTTAGTTAATAATGGTGATGTTACGATTATTATGCCAGGTAGTTATGGTGCTTTAGCCGAATTAAGTACATCTATCCAAAACAAAAAATTAGGGGAACATAATAAACCAATATTCATAATAAATATAAACGGATATTTTAATGATATATTAAAGGCTTTTGAAAAATTTTATAATGATAGATTCGATTTATGTGATAGAAATAAATTATATACTGTAGTTAATGAACCAGATGAAATATTAAATTATCTTAATAACAATTAATAGTTTTTGAATGCCTTCTCGAAGAGAACCATGAAAGAAATACTCAAACTTATATAGTTAGAGTTTAATAATAGGAATCAATTCTAGAAACAGAATTGGTTTTTTTATTAAATAAAACAAATTAATGCAAACCAAATTGTTTTAAAATAATGACTATTCTTGATAAGGATGCTATAATAAAAATATATTAGCATTACGCGCCATATTGCAACTTTTTGGAGGATACCATATGATTATTAAAAATAAACTAGAAAGCATCAAAAAAATAAATGAGTTAGGCTTGAATAGATTTCCAGAACAATTATTTAAAAAAGGCGAGGAAGATAAAGTCTTGGAATTTATCGATAAATACCCAGCTGATTATTATGCCATAAGAGATAAAAGTAATTTTGGTGGGATTTTTAAATTAAAAGTTGAAAAAAATATGATACTAGATGAAATAAAAGAGTATGAATTATATACGATAAATGTAAGTTCAATAAACTATGCCGAAAATCAAATAATGGAAGCTGATATCGAGATTAAAACAAATGGCGATATTTATGTAACTATTTCTAAGAATCCTGAAGCAAATGTCAGAGATAGTATTAAAGACTCCTTTATGTCATTGAAGACGAATATTTTTGACGATAAAATTTTAAATAAGATTCCCGATTTTGATTACATATATAGCTATTTAAATAAGCATAATTTATTTGATGTTTTAGTTGAATTTTCATTATTTGATAGACCCTTAGGTATAAATAACGAGAGAATTATAATTTGGGAAATAAGAACGCATTACTAATAACATGAACAATTTGTTTAAAAATAGTAATTTCAATGGAGGTGTAAATTTGAAAAATTTTATAGTTAAAGAGGTAAGCTTAGAGGAAGCATTAAAGGTATTTCCTAAAATAGAAGAATGGACTAGACCAGAAGCAGGAACTGTTGAACATTGTAAAAATAGAATTGGAAATTCAAAATATCTTATATTAGGAGCTTATGTCAATGAGGAAATTATTGGCTATTTGATAGCATATGAAAAAAATGATAGTTTTTATTGCTGGGTAGTTGCAGTTGATAAGAGATATAGAAAAATGGGAATCCTAACCGAAATGATGACAATCTTTGAAAACTATGCAAAAAAAATAGGATATGACAGAGTTACATTAAAAACTTTAAATAATAAAAGAGAAATGTTAAGTTACTTGATAAAAAATAACTGGAATATTTTAGATATAATAAAAAAAGAAGACATATTTTTAAATGAAATCTTAGTTGAAAAGCGTATATAATATATAACTCTATAGTTCAGATTTAGTACATGAGTTTTCGCTTCGTAAGTTATAATATATTTTAATTAATGCTATAATAGCAATATATTAGGTGATTAAATTGATAACAATTAACAATGAATTAAGTTTAGAAGATTATATTAAAGTAGGTCATACAACTTCGAGAATAAGGCCTTTCCATCCTGCAGAAGTTAGACTTAGAATATATCCTCTTTCTACAGAGATAACAGAGGATTTTTTAATTGAATTTACTTTACATAACAAAAGAGTAATGACAATGGGAAGTTCTTTAGATCAATTATTTTCTTATGCTCTTTTAGGTTCTACAGATATAACAATTATGGATGCCAATAATTTAACTATTCCCTTTTTTTACATGAAACTTGCTGCCTTAAAAGTATTAAGTAGGGAAGAATTTATTGCATTCTTTTATAATGATATATCTGAAAAAAAATCATCTAGATTTTTAGATAAAGAAATATATTTAAAATTTAAAAATAATATTCCTGATAAATATAGAAGTTTTTGGGATAATATGTACAATGAAGGCATTATTAATAGATTATTTCATTTTTATCCTTCCGCTGCAGATGGCATGTTACCATACTATCTTTCTTCTGATGAGACTTATGAGTATGTCAGAAGTATTATAGATGATATTACTATAAATATTACGATTACTGATTTATCTAAATTTAGTAATTACTTAAATGATGAATATAACTTAATTGATTTATCCAATGTATACACATATGTTGAAAAGAAAAAATATTGGGATGCCGTCAATAACTTAGGTAATTTTTTAAGTGTAGATGGTATCTTTAAGTTACATTATATGGAAAAGAATTCAATAGATGAAGATGAATTTGATTTGCTTGGCAAAAAAAGTGAATACCTTCCTATAAAGAATATAAATAATGGTTTTATTATTTGGTATAATGATGAAAGATGTTATAAGGAATTTCATAAAAGCGTTCCTATTTTAAAATAGTTCTAGCTTAAATGGTACATTTCATCATTTTAACTTTTTTTAATAATTAATCATGCTTATATTTTTGTACTAGTGATAATAACTTTTCTGCTTGCTCATTCATTTCTTGAGAATCAATCTTATTTACTAAGCTTCTATATCTTATAGATTCATTATTTCCAATTTGTATTCCAGTCATAAAATCCCTGAAATGCGTAAAATTGAATCCAATTCTTCGCAATATGTTTTCTGTTTCTTCTTTAGAATACTCATCTTGTTTTTGCACAAAAGTATAATATAATTCTTTCGGAGTTACTATTTTTAAGGCCGGATCATAAACTATATCATCTATTTCTAACCATGAATGTTGATAAAAATGGTTTGTTGATATACCAAAATCATGTCTTTGATAGGGAATACCTCCCTGTACTAATTTAAAATTTCCATTAAATAAAGTAAACATTATCGATAATCCATAACAGTTACCTAAAGTCCATTTATAATAATCAAAGTTCATATCATATTCTTGTTTCATTAAACAAGATATACAGTCAGCTGTTTTCTTAATAGTATCTAATATACTATTATCAATAGAAGGGTGAACTGCAATATTACTACCTTTTAAATAACTTTTTCTTTTTTGCGATAAAACCTGTCGAAGTTCGATAAAATCATCAAACATAAAATACTCTTTGATATGTTCAATTTTGTCCTCATCTAATGCAACCTCTCTGTTTACATTTTTATTAAATTCTTCTATTATCTTATTTATAAAAGTGATAGAAAAATCCTGACTTTTATTTTTTCTAGAATTTATAAATCTTGTTTTTTCGTAGAATTTAGATACATTATTATTTTCAACTAAATGTTGTCGAATATCTTCCTTTTTTATTTCTGTTAATTTTTTAAATCTTTTAGAATATATATCCTCTTTGGTAATTACAGCAAGAGAGGGATCATAAATTATATCTTCATGTTTAAGCCAAAAATGCAATTTGCCCGTACATGAATCAATGCCTTTTATAATATCCCAATCTTCACTTATAGAAGCCAAAATAAATGCTAAGAGTTCACTTTTAGAATATAAATTTTCATTATAGTCATATCTATAAAATTTTATATCTGTATTATCTAATGTTTTAGATATTTCTGGCATTAGATTTATATCATCTTCTAATCTATTTAACAAATCACTATTGCCAGTTACAGAAGGATGAATTAATAATTTGAAGTTTTCATAAGTATAAAGTTTTTTTTCAAAATGTTCTGTTAAAAAATATCTCAATTTATCTAAATGCATTATAATCCCTCTCAATGACGTTTATTATAATACTTTTCTTGATAAATAAAAATATAAAAATTATTATTTTGGTTTAAAGAAGTTATGATAATGTGAATGTATAGAGATAGGGGAAGATAAAAAAAATACTTTCAATTTATTTTTGAAAGTAGTTATGTTTTGTGAATTTAGTAAATTTGTTTATAAATAGTCAAGTAATCAACGTGTTTTTTTATTTAAATTAGTATCTAAAGTATTTAAATCTTCAATAATAACATCGCCATCTTTGAGAGTTTGATATTTCAAATTATGATTTTCAAGATAAGTTACAACATCATACATTAAATGAGATTCAGGATGCTCCGGAGTATCATAATGTGGAACAGGCATATAATCAATAAGACCAATTCCTTCCCAAATAATTTCTCCATAGTTATAAGGGTCTTGTTCTGGTTCATCTGCTAGATGAATACCATGCAAATCATTGGCTAACACACATATACCAGCACTAAAACCTGAATATAAATAATCTGGATCTGTAGCAATTTCTCTCAAATAATTATCAAATCCACTTAACCTCATTGCCCGTCTTAAGACGAATATATTTCCCCCTAAAACATAAAAGGCTTTAAAATCTTTAATTTCCTTTTTAAGTTGTTCTGGTTTATTAAAATAATTTCTCAAATCTAATTGAACCGGATTAAAACCTAATACTTCTAATTCCTTACTTTTTTCTAAAATACCATTTGTCTTACGTTCTCCATCGGGAAAAACATCCAATGCATTTGGGATAACTAATATATTATTATCGTGTTCGCTTATCCACTTTTTTAATTCGCCCATATTATTACCAACTTTATAAGAAGATAAATATAATTTCATATAACAGACCTCCTTTATGGTTTTAATTATAGCAAAATTGCATAAAATATGCTACACTAACAATGAAAAAATAACGCCAATAAAAGGAGTAAAAAAATGATAATTACCAAAGATATGTTAAATAAAAAAGTTCCCAAAGAGATGCTTCCCTCAAGTTTTGATAGTGCCACAGATCTTTATACCAATACCAAAGATGGATTAATTCTATACAATATAAAACCAGATACTTGGAATATTTTGTATCCTTTTTTTCAACAAGAAAATAAGTTTATGATTAATCCATATAAAATAGAAAATCCCGATATAACGTATCGTGAATTAATTGATTTATATGAAGATATATATAACAGAGAATATGTATCTAAAAGGGGATTTAATGAGGATAAAAGAAAGCGTGTCCTAGTAGAGGAGTTTAATAAAGTATTTAATGTAAATGGCACAAAAATTGGTGAGAAATTAGATTCCCATTATGAATTAAAATATTCAAAATCGAAGAATGTTTATACATTGTACTATTTAGAAAGTTATATAGCAAGCGATATTGAAGATGTTAATAAATTATTAGGTCAAAAGGTTTACAGCCAAGAATTGTTAAATTTAAATGATGATAGTATAATGAAAGAGATAAATGGTATTAAAGTAGTTGATAGTTTATCACTATTAGATGATGCCGATAAACTCCGTATAGTGAGAAAAAATATATTAGATTAATTAAGAAGGTGAATAAATATGGTAGAATACTGTGCTTCTAGTAGTTACTTTGCAAAGTTACAACTACTTTCATCAGAGGGAAGAGAATCAAATGTCTATTTAGATCCTGATGCCTACGATATTCCTACATGTGTAAAAGAATATAGTAACTCTTTTTGGCTTGATTGTTCCAATGATGAAGCGATTAAAAAAATGTTTTCCCTTGATGAAAAGTTAAAAGACTCTAAAAACATATCTCCAAGTATTATATTTTATGATATTGACGAATATAAAAAAGGAAATAAAAAATTAGTGGCTATTGGTCTTCCTTATTTACAAGATTACATTTCCATAGATAAAGTTACTGATATTAGCAATAAATTCTTATGCTTTAAAAATCTAGTAGCATTGTTGATAGATTTTGCATCATCAGGCATTTATCCAACTGATTTAAATAGTTCAAATATTATGGTCTCTCCCGAATTTAATATTCAACTTATTGATTTAGATGGAAATCACTGTAAAGTTGATCCCGATAATCCCAGCTATTATTACAATCAGATATTTAATTCTATAAGATATCGAATAATTACTGAATTGTTACTAAATGAAGAGGAATATCTTGCTGCCTATAAATATTCTTCATTAAAAGAGGGAGAAAGAACTATTCTAAAACAAAAGGGCTACAGTTCCAATATCATTGATATATTATTAGAAGATAGGGAAGATCAAAGCCTAGATGATTTATTGGAATCTCTAAAGGAACTTGAACCACTTTTTGTTGAAGGCCAGTATAAAAAGTAAATATACTAACGATAATAGAACTCAAACATTTATAGGTTGAGTTTTATTATATTCCAATTTATAAAACTATTAAAATAAATTAAATAGTTTGGTAAAATAATTATAGGAGACGTAAAAATGATCGATAAAAATATATTGGAATTTTATAAACAGACCAGTTCTTATACAGATTTAGGACTATACAGGGATTTTGCTAAAAATTTACCTGATGACATCGTTGAGTTGTGTCAGTTACAGAGAAATCAAATAATTCATCCTATTGCTTTTAAAAATAAAGAGATAAGAAATTCTAAAAATTGTTTTTGGGGTGATATGACTCAAATATCAGATATGCGTCTTTTGCGAGAAGATGATATACTTCCAAATTCAATAAGTATGTTAGCTGAATTAATGAGAAGAGATAATGCGTATTCTCATAATCGTGAGGCGAAAGATAAGATTTTCGTTACATGTCGAGGCCAGGCATTATTGCTTGCCGCTATTTTAAAAGCCAAGGGAATACCTGCAAGAGTGCGAAGTGGCTTTGCGGAATATCCATGTAACAATGGTTATTATTGGGATCACTGGATTACTGAATACTATAATAGCAAGGATAACAAATGGATTTTAGTTGATGCTGATTGTTGCAGTAATGATAATATCAATTTTGATATATATAATATTCCCCAAGATAAATTTTTAACTGTTGAACGCGCCTGGTTGGAATTTAGAGAAAAGGGCATTACTTCTTTAAAGCTAGGACATGCTTATTATGGAAGTGGCGAGGATAAATTAATCGAAATATTAGTAACGACATTATTTTATGATTTTCACTGTTTAATGAATGATGAAATTATCTATGTGCATCATCCTAAGTATCTTAAAGATAAGGATTTTAAATTGGATAAAAATGATTTGGAAGAACTAGATGAATTAGCTAGATTAATGTTAGATCCAGATAAGAATTTTAATCAATTAAATGACATTTGGAATAATAAAGCTAAATTTAGAATTATGACAGGCGGAACTATAAATTAAAATATGCCACGAAAAGAAAATAAATGGAGGTAATGAGATGATTAAAAGTGAAACTTTTGCCAGCAGAGTATTGGAATATAATAAGTGGCTATCACGTATAGCTATTGATTTACCTGATAATTATAGTGTTATCAATCAATTTAATGGTGAAAATAAAGAAAAAATAGAGGATATTACGGATATATTCTATAATAAATATTATAACGATAATCATAAAAGAAGATTAATACTTGGCAGTTCACCAGCGAGAAGGGGAACATCTCAAACTGGTATTCCTTTTGAAGATGCTAGCCACCTCTATCAAGCAACGGGTATTATGATTGAAAATTTTTATATAAATAAATCATCATCAGACTTTTTATATGATGTCATAGAACAATATGGTGGATGTCAAAAATTTTATCAAGATTTTTTTATGAACTTTGTGTGTCCACTTGGCATAGTTAACATAAATGCCAAAGGCAATGAAGTTAATGCCAACTATTATGAAAAGAAGAACTTAGAAAAAACTCTCCAAGACTTTATCGTTGAATCTTTAAAAAGACAGATTTCCTTTGGAATAGATACATCAGTTTGCTATTGCATAGGGAGTGGAGAAAACTTTAAATTTCTAGAAAAAATTAATGCAGAAAATCATTTCTTTGATAAAATAGTTCCTCTAGAACATCCACGCTTCATCATGCAATACAATTCTTGCAACAAAAAATTGTATTTAGAAAAATATATAACTAAACTTAGCGAAAAAAATTGAACTAGGAGGGAAAAATGGATAGATTTGCCGAATGGAGAGAAGTTCCATTTACTGATATTGATAATTTTGATTATAATAATTTTACATTTTTTACTTATTCCATACCCTTAGATACTTCCAGTGATTATTTTAAAAATCTTATATCAAATTCTAAATTATATGACAAAAACCAAGACTTTGATATATCTTTAAATCCTGAAAGTTTATGGAGGAAAAAGAGGATAAGTGTAGCCTTAACGACATCTAATGATTATTATACCTATGGTCGTATTGGCTACATTGTCTCTTCACCAATCGAAAATATTTTATATGTTGGACAAGCTCCCTTTGATGATACCAACGACCAATTGCGAAATAAAAGATTAAATAGCCCTAATGCCATTTTTTCTGGCAATGTATTCTTTAACGAAGTAGTTTTAGAGGGAAGTACGATTTATGGCAACGTTTTGCCCGTAGCAATATTTATAAACTTAACCGATGCCACTTTCGAAGAACGCATCCAAGTAGAATGGAAACTAGAAAAAATGAGAGAGGCAACATTTGATTTTTATCCCATTCTTGATTTAACAAAAGAAAAAAAGTTAGACAGCAAAAGCATAGTTTCAAAATAAAAATTTGTTAAAAGTATAATTTCGCATTGTTATGTAGTATAATAAAGATGATTTTGTAGGAGGCACTATGAGTAAGAAGAGGATAAAAGGTTTATGTATGATGCTAATAGGATTAGCATATATGTTTTCCCTTTTTGTATTTATTGATACCTTTGAAAAAATGAATGAGATATTGTGTTTTATATTAACAATCATAAGTGTATTATTAATATTATTTGGACTTATATTTTTATTAACTAAATCTCATGAAGAACTTTTAACAGAAGAAAAAATTAAAAGGGAAGAACACATTAAGTTATCTAAGTATTATATGTATAAGCCTTATTTAACTTATACATTTGTTGGCATAAACATTTTGTTTTTTATTATAGTCAATTTATTTCAAGGTGATGATGCAGTGCTTAACTTTGCCATATCTAAAGAGCATTTTGCGTTTTATAGAATTTTTACTTCGATGTTTGTCCATGGTAGTGAAGCACACTTGTTTTTTAATATGTTTGCTTTACTTATTTGTGGTAGTAAACTTGAATCTCTGATTGGCAACATAAAATATTTTGGAGTTTATATGTTATCTGGTTTATGTTCCTCAATTCTAATTGCCTTTATGGAATCTATTCCCTGTGTTGGGGCAAGCGGAGCAATATTTGGCTTATTTGGTTGCTATTTAATGTTGGCATATAAAAATAGAAATATTATGAGGTATACTTATAAATACGACTTACTGCCAACTGTTATTTTAGATTTAATTATTTCCTTTTTAATGCCTAATATTTCCATTACGGCACATTTAGGGGGCTTTATAATTGGTCTCATTTTATACTTTATTTTTTGTCGAAAAATAGTTTTAAAATAATTAATAGTGAAGATGAATTTTTTTAAAAAAATTTTTGCTTATTGCACTTTTATTTGAACATATAAAAACAATTCTATTTAAAGAATTGTTTTTGTTTTATTACTCAAGAGTAGGAATCCAATTCTCTGGTGTCCTTTTTCTTAAAGATTTCGGTACGCATTCATAGAAAGCTGAGTTTTCGGCAAGAGCCATATCAATTAACCAAAATTCATCACCATTTTGCATAATATCTATTGACCATTGTCCATTAAGGCTTTCGTTTTTATTAATAAGATTTTCCACATAATATTTAACTTGTCTTTTATTATCTTCATAGCGTTTCATAAGAGTTGGTTCATACATCGAATAGATTGTATAATCGTGAATTTTATGTGGAGAGTCAGCATCACTTTCATGTCCAAAACGTCGTTTCATAGTATTGGGTTCCCAGTAGGGGCTTATTCCAATAATCTCTTTAGTATCAAAATCGACAAAAACGCGATATTCTGTGTGCAGAGGTAATCCTTTATATATACAAGGATTATTTTCTTTATCGGGAATAAATTCTCTTACAACCCATTCATCAGTTGTTGATACACCATAAATAGATGGTTTTGTTAGGGGACTAGCCATCTGCAAGGCTTGATAGTGAATGAATAATAGATACTCGCCAATTTCTCTAACTTCTTTAGGATCATTAACGCGCGCATTGCGGAAATCAAATTTAGAAGAGTAAAGACCTGTCTTGATAAAATAATCTTTATTCTGATCAAGAGCAAACGCTTGTCTTACAAACTCATCAACGATATCAAGAGTTGTTCGGGTCAATTCCGTATATTCGCATCTCGTTAATTGAAGCATAGTTGTAGGCACCTTAACGATCGTCGTTTTGGGAATTTTTAATTCCTTTGTAGCAAGAGCTGGCTCAATTATTTGCGGTAACCAATATCCCATCGAATTTTTATTCATAGCAATTATTCGACGAGTAATTTCATCTAAATCGAGAATATCCAATCCTTGGCGAAACATGTTATAAAATATCTCTCTTTTCTTGGGATTTTTTTCATTCAAGAAATTTATATAGTTTTCAAGTATAGTGATATACGAAGGCACATTAATGTCTACTTTCATGAGGTTACCTGTTAACTGTGGACGCATATCTTCAGGTAGCATTTTTATTTCTTCATTAGTGACTGGTTTTTCCACGGGACTTCCTAAATTATTATTAGTAGATACTTTTTGACCATCAAAATTCCAAACGGCACATTCATTAAGCAACTCATTAACTATGCGCATTTTTATATCACTTAGTTTTTCCGTATCTAATTCTTGACCTTTTTTCATCATTGAGGCTGCCTGTCTTGAGTTTATTTCAAAAAAATTTTCAGAAATATCCTCATCATCTAACGCTCCAATAGCATAGGCCTGTTCAAATGCCTCAAGAGCCTCGGGATTAGTTGATAGAAGTTCAGCTATTTTTTTCTTATCTATGGTCGTTAATTTTTTCCCCTTTAAAAATTCAAACATACATAACCATTCCTTTATTACAATAAGTGATTTATAGTATATTAGCATAAATGAAAAAATACAAGATAAATTTATCTATATTTATTAAATATCTCTAAATCATCTCCTAGTAAATATATTTATAAAATGTTAAAATAAAAAAGAGGAGTAATAATATGAATAGTTTTGTATATAAAAGAATTTCTAAGGAAGACGACATGCAAGTTCGCGATTTGATTAAGAGAGTTTATAAGAATATTGAAAATAAAGACTTCTTTATTTTATGGACCGAAGAACAGATGGATCGTTTTTTTGATGAAAATTATTCTATTCTCTTTGGTGCCTATGATGCCAATAAATTGATAGCTATGGTACAAATTTTTATGCCTCCAGAAGTCGAGAGTGAATACTATGATATTTTAGATATTAAAAAGCCCGACAGTATGTGTGAATTAGGCGGCTTTTTAGTATATGAAGAATATCGCCAAAAGGGGATAATGAGTGAGTTAAGTAAAGCAGCAATGGATTATTTCTCTACCTTAAACTACGAATATATTATTTCTACAATTCATCCTAACAATATAGCTAGTAGAAAAGTAGTATCCAAATTGGGATTTGAATATATTAAAGATTTAACCACCCAAAGTGGCTTTTTAAGATCCTTGTATTTTAAAGAAAATCAAAAAACATCAGTATAAAAATCTGATGTTTTTAAATTAATTCTTTTTTATAGAGACGTTTATATACTTTATTTGTTTTAATTAAGTTTTCATGCGTATCAAATCCGACTATTTTACCATCGTCGACAACTAATATTTTATCACAGTCGATAACTGTCGATAGGCGATGTGCAATAATTATTATCGTATAATCTTTTCGTATTTTCTTTATAGAGTGATGAATATAATCTTGTGTTTCATTATCTAAGCTACTAGTTGCCTCATCGAGAATAAGGATTTTGCTGTTCTTTATTATCGCACGCGCAATTGCCAACCTCTGTTTTAAGCCACCTGATAATATAACGCCATTTTCTCCAACCAAAGTATTATATTTTTTTTGTAAAGAATTAATATATTCATCTATAGCACATAATTTGCATTTTTCTTTTATCTCTTTATCCGTAACTTTGGGATTAGCTATCTTTAGATTATCTTTAATAGAGACATTAAAGATATAGGGATTTTGCGTAATTGTCGATATATTATTTCTTAGGCTTTCCTCTGTAATATCATTTATATTAGTATCATCTATTAAAATACTTCCCGCATTAGCATTATATAATTTATTTATTAGATTTATGATAGTCGTCTTACCAACGCCACTTTTGCCAACAATGCCAATTGTCTCGCAGGGATTAATTTTAAAATTAACCTTTTTTAATACCTCATTATCTTCATAGCCAAATGAGACATTCTTAAATTCAATTGAACCTTTTATATTCTTTAGTTTAGTTGAACCAAATTTTTCTTTCGGATATTTCGTATCATCAATAAGCTCATAAAGTCTTTCTAAGGATAGATTAAAACTCTTATAATCGCGATATAAGTCGTTTATGTCATCTAAAAAGTAAACAGCACGACCCTTATACATATATATAACTAAAAAAGTAGCACCTGTTATCATATTATATTTAAGAAGTATTACACCTATAACAATAAAGGAAAAGTCCATAATCTCGCGAATAATACTCGTTAAAATGCGAACCTTTTGGTCCTTTTTACCAGTTTTATAGCCATAGGCGATTAGTTCTCTTTGATCATCAGTCGTTTTCTTAATTAGATAGTTTTTTAAATTTAAGACTTTGATATCTTTAATTCCGCGAATTAACTCACCAAAACTACTTGAATATTTTTCATACATTTCATTGCTCGTTTTTCGTTCCTGTTCCCATCTTTTTGTTCTTTTAAAATTAATGTAGAAATTGATAGTGGAAAAAACTAATAAAAATATGCCAATGATGGGACTTACATAGAAGACATAGATGAAAATACCAATAGATGTTAAAAATGAAGTCGCATTATATCTCAAACGAGTAAAAATGGCAGCAAGTGCTCGTGGCTCACTGTCAATTCTACTGGCAAAAAATCCGGTTCCTTCTTTATCAAAGTTTTTGATTTCTAAGTTAAACAATTCCTTTGAAACATCTTCTTTAATTTTCATTTCCACGCGATTCTGAATTTTTTCACTACTTTCATAGTTGAAGTATCTAATTATTTCATCAACCAAACTAGTAAGTAAAATAAGGCTAGCAAAGATGCACATTGACTTAATATCTATCATTGTTATCGCACTTAAAATTTTAGCTGAGAATACGGGATTAATGGTATTTAAACCGACAATCATTAAAGAGGTGATAATATATATAAATATATTTTTCTTTTCATTTTTAAAATAGTTAAATATTTTTTTGTAGTACTTCTTTTTATTCATAAACTTCACCGCTTGTTATTATAACAAAAAAAGCCTGATATGTTAATCTTGATAATATAATTTTGACTTTATTTTTCTAGTATGTTATATTATTAAACATTAAAAAGAGGGGGATTTCATGAATTTTAATACTACTCAAGTTGATCATATAACTGAATTTATTATGCAATATAACGAAGATGAAGATTTTAAATTAACGGCACAGCAAAACTATGATGAGGATTTAAAAAAACTATCTATATTAGAAATATATGCCTTAGAAGAAGTCTTGCGCTATGGAAGTAAAGCATTCTATAAGAGATTTTTAGAAACTAAGGGAGATATGCCAGAAGATGTAGCTGCTAAAACTTATGATGAATTTGTCTTATTACTTTTAAATGATGCGAGCTTTATGCAATATAAAAGAGAACAGGCCTTATATTCTAAAGAGACATTATCATCAGTTGAAATATTAGCTTTAGAAGTTGCTGGTATTTTCGAAGAGAAAAGTGAAGAAACACAAGAGGAAGAGCCAAAAGAAGAAAAGACGAGTGAAAAACTTGAATATGATCCTTTAAATCCTCTAAAATCTGCAACAGAAAAGCAAATAAGGGAAACCTTAGAAAATCTCGTTTTTGGTGAATTTATCATGCGAGTATTAGAACACCCATCGATGTCCGAGATTAGAGGAAGATGTCGAGGAGGACAAATTGCCAGTGTTGATAAGCCATTTATTATTGAAAAGATACGCGCCAATTGCTTAGGTGATGAATTTCCTAGTCAATTAAAACAATTAGTTGATAGTAGATATGTAAAAGTTAAAATGAGTTTATTACTTGGCAAAAGTGAAGAAGAAGCATTCTCAGAATATCTAATGTATAACACTAACATAAGTGCCTACGAAATTTTGGGAATCGAAAAAGATAATACCGAAGAAGAGATGCTTAAGTTTTTTCAGGATCTAGTAAATAAGAGAAAAAATAATAATCCTCAAAAATAAAGAAGAACTTAATCTTCTTTTTTTATGTTTTCACTATCCAATAGTTTTCGCACAATTTCTATGTTAAAATAGAGGTATCTAGGTGATTGTATGAAGGCGAAAGTATTAAGTGTGTTTGCCGGTCTTGGCAAGACGACTGTTGGTAAGAAGTACGACAATGTCTGTGACTTGACGAGTTCAAAATACCGTTATGATTATTCCAATATAAAGGATGAAGATTATGAAAAGGTGAAATATGCCAAAAATATGGTTGTTAATCCTTCTTGGCCAGATAATTATTTGAAGTCATTAAGGGAAGCAATAGATAAATATGATGTCGTATTAGTTCCATCTAATGAAGATATAAGACATCTTCTTTGTGAAGAAAATATTGATTTTACTTTTATCTTACCAAGTCTTGATAGTCGTGAGATGCTTTTAAAAAGATATAAAGAACGTGGCAATAGTGAACATCTTATTAAGGAAGTAATGGGTTATTTTGACAATTGGAGTCGTGATGCCAAAGCATATTCTTATCCCCTTATTATTCTAGACAAGGATAAATATTTAGAAGATTTGCTTCTCGAACTGCAATATATAAACAAGCAATAAAGAAACGTAGACGATTGAAAAAATATGATATAATAAAATTACTACGGAGGTTTTTATGACAAAAGAAGAATATAATAACATGACAGAAGAGGAAAAATTAAAACTATGGGAAGATTTGGAAGATGATTCATTGGCACAAAATAATGATCCAATAACTGAAGCTTTGATGCGCATCTTTGGAAGCTCAAGAAAAAGAGTAGTCCCAAGTGAGAATCAGTATCCTGGACTAGATGTTCAAGCGACTATGCCTGAAATGCGTCTATTTTCCATCAATGGCGAATACTTTGATACAATGGAAGAACTGTCGCAGTATATAAAAGACAATGATTTAGATGTAAAAAGATCTTGTATTGTTGAATATATACGCGCCTTTGCTGGAAGAAGTGATGTAATAAGAGAGATAGATGCCAATGGGGCTAGTTTATGTTTTAAGGCTTGTGATGAGGATGGCTATGGCATTTATAATCGCGAAAGAAGCAATCGTGAAAAAACTTTTATTTGGGAATTCAGTGAAGGTTCTATTGAAGATATGTATGAGCCCTTTAAAGCTCGTGGAATAGTATTTGATCAAGATGTGTATGGTGAAATTCATGATGATGAACAAAGATTCTTACAATTATGTAAAGAGCATAATTTATTCAACTCAGGGAAAAACAAATAGGTTAAATTATGGGATTAATTGACAAGGCTGGACCATTAGAAAAAAGATTTTTAAGTGAATTAGGTATAAATAGTGATAACGAAATACCTGCAAGTTTCTTTGAAGTGATAAAACCTTATTCTAAAAATTTTAGTGAGGCAGAACAATTTTGCTTAAATGATTATCACATAGCATTTACCGGGACCTTCAAATTTAGTATGGATAAAGTTGTTGGAACTAACCATTCGCGCTATGCTGGGCATACATGGATAGATGCCTTTATAGATTTAGATAGAAAAGATAAACTACTAACTTTATATTTTGAAAACCCCGATTATTATGAGGAACTAAAAAGCGGAAATATTATTGATTTAGGTCTGGTTTTAAAGGATGGCGAGTATTATATTTTTGATAAAGTCGGAGGTGGAAATAATCGAATGATTCTCATGAAATTAAAGTATTTAGCTCTTAAAGAAAAGTCTTTAGATAAAGAGAAACTCGATGAAGAATTTAGTTTTTGTGGAAATATAAGAATATCTCCACCTGAAGAAATTGCGAAAAACATCTTTTATTTTATGTTTCCTAATGGCGGTTACAGGGAATCAGGTTATCAAATACTAAATAAAAGTAATGATATTACTAATCCCTTATTTCAAATTGTAACAAATTATCCGAATGATCCAATTATTATTCAAGATGCCATTACTTATGAGGAATTATCACATTTAGAAGAAAATTTTGTGGATAAGAATAAAGCAAAATAAATTGCTTAATAATAATCGATGTGATAGAATATGAAGAACTGGAGGGCATTATAGTGAAAAATGAAAGTGAAAAAAATTTGAAACAAGAGCAATTTATATCAGCAATGATTACAGTTGCCGAAAAATTACCTCAAGATTTAACAGATCATTATACAGTTGATGAACTCGTCACAGGTATTCAATATGTCGATTTCATCTTGGGAAGAAGAAAGGTCGATTATGATACACTCGTAGAAAGAGAAAAAACTCAAGACCCAACTAGTGCCGATTATGAATTTACTCAAGAATTAAAGAAGTTTGTCGCTCGTGAGTTAAAGACTTATTTTGACATAGCTGAAAACTTTGAAACAGCTCTACGTCGAATGGATTATGTCTATGGTTATGAAACAAGTATGCCTGATGTGTCAGCCATTATAATGAGTCATGTAAAAAACAAAGAATTATAAGAAAACTTCATCATTGAAGTTTTTTCGTGCCATTTAACCAAGTAAAAATATGAAGTATTAGGAGAAAGATTATGCTTAGAGAAGTAATTGACAATTTAAAAATAAAAAGACAAAAACTAATTGAAGTAACTCCTAATATGAATGCTAAATGCGATGAAGATAATGTCAAAATAACTATTGATAAATACCTAGATTTTTTGCGAATGCAAATAAGTGACTATGTGAGCATTTGTGAATATACCAAAAAGACAGATCTTTGTGATAATTATGAAATGTGTAAAAAAATAAGTATGAGCATATTATGGAATAGTGGAAAGCAAAAGATAAATAAAGGTACCTTTTATGTTTATACTGTTAATAATGTCATCTATAACTTTTGGACAGATGGAAAAGAAATTATGATTGATGAAAGAATAAAAACAGAAAAAGAGACACAAGAAAAAATCTTGCGATTCGATTTAAGTACCTTAGATTATGCCTTCACATTCTTTAAACATAATAGTATCGGTAGTACCTTTTATACCATGTATTATCATACAAAGGAAAGAGAAATAGGAGAACTCGCTTTTTCTAAAGAAGAAGCTTATGAAGCAATAAGACCTTTTTTAGAATCAGTTTCTGCTATAAAAAACATTTTTGGAATAATCGATCTTAATATAATTATTGAAAGGGTATTTAATGATCTAAAACCAGATGGGTTAATAAAAAGTATAAAATGAAATATTGAAAAAGTCAGAAAAATAATGTATAAAAATATTGTATAATTCGACTAGGAAGGGTGGGAATATGCGCTTAGATTCTTTTGTATTAGAAAAATACGATTTAAAAAATGCAATACATGTAAGAATGAAAGATGATTTGATTTTATCACCAGATTCATTTTTGATTTCGCGAGATATTGATAATTTTATTAGAAAAAATATTGCGTTGGGAGATAGTGATGGCATTACTGCAACATATGTCATTAATTGGCAAGAAGAATTTATAGGTTTGTGTTTTGTTAATTATCATCCAAGGGAGATTAGAAATGAAGTGATTTTAGAGGAAGAAATAGAAATTGGTCTAGGATTACTACCGCAATTTAGAGGAAAACATCTAGGATCAACTTTGGAAAGAGAATTGAGTTCTAAGTTATTAAGTATTTATCCTCAATTTTCTGTAATCGTTGCGCGCATTGATGCTGAAAATATTAGAAGTATAAATTCGGCGTTAAAGGCAGGATTTGAGCATCTAGAAGATGATGTATACCAATATAAAAGATGAATTATTAATTAAACGTTGATAAAAAACTAATTTCAATAAAAAGTTTTGAAATAGATGTTCAAAACTTTTTTTATACGATATTTTTATGGTAATATAGAGATAAGGAGATTTACTATGGAAAAAATAGATTATAAAGAATTTGAAAAGAGATATGATAAATTCAAAAAGAATAATTTGCCAAGAGATTTTTGGGATGAAGAAAGACAGACTTTAGAATTTGTCTATTACGATACTGAAATAAATCAATTAAATAAAATTTTTATGCAACCAGATGAAGAATTTGATCGAAGATTACATGTCGAGAGAAGTTTAACTGAGGCCTTAAGTGATATTGCCTATACCGGTTTTTATTATCCCTATACTTGTAAATACTTTACCTTACCCAGAGTAGATGATAAAAATGCGAAAAGAGATTATATAATTGAATTAGGGCATACACACAATCATGACTTTGATAGTGTCGTTCAATCTCTTTATGATTTCCCTGAATCTTTTAAAATTGAAGATGATGAACTTGTATACTATAGTAAGCAAGAATTAGAATATTTAAGAAGGGTCCAAAAATATTTATTATTTATTGGCTTAAAAGATTTAGACTCAAGAAAGCCCAAAGTAGATAGATTTAGAAATAAAAGACATGCCAAATATGGTGGGATTCCTATTCATTGCTATAATGAAGAAAGTCTAAAAGATTTTCTCTCTGGTAAGAGAAATTTTACCGTTGGCAAGTGGTACGAGGGGTTTGAAAATCGAGAATATGAAGACTATTATATGTTATTTGCCGATATGGAAGACAATATAAAAATGTATGTTAAGCTTATTAAAAAGCAAGAGGATAGATATGATTCTATAAAAGATAAATTCCAAGATGAAACCTTAAAAGATGAAGATAAGGTTATAATTACATATTTTGAAATAATGGAAATATTTGATTAATCTTTATTGACAATATTTTTTTACCCTATATAATAAGCGATAAGGAAGTGAATATATGGTTATATTTGATACGAGCCAAAACTATGACGGAAAAATAAAGGGCATGCTTTATATGAGTCTGATAGATGCTGATTATCTCTTGAAGAAATATGGGAGTGAAGAATTAAAGAGATTAATCCCCGAAGATTATGTCATTCATTTCGAAGGGGAACTGGAATCTCGCAAGGAAGAAGATACATATTCTGAACAATACTTCTCAGCCCTTTCTTTAGGTATAGAAAATGAAGATGATGAAAGATTGCTGGTTTTGTTATCTCAAGAAGTAGAAATGGGCAATATTTTTACAAGAACACAACTAGCTGAAATTCCACGAAGAGAATTAGTAAAGAGACTATATGAATTAACAAAGCAAGAAGAACCAGAGGAAAATTTGGAACAAATATATACTTTGCGATCTTATAAAATGGCCAGATTTGTTTTACAAAATATTGATGATTTTAATGACAGCGTGGAAGAAGCCTATGAATATGTTGGCACGATCTTTCAATTTGCCCACGAAAAAGATATGTTAGATGATATTCATAATTTGCGAGCCATGGCCGCCCTTAGTGACATTAGTGAATCCACTTATTTTGATGAGGCTGTAGCACTATCTAAAAAATTTACGGAAAAGAAGAATTTAGAATGAAAAGATTAACCATATTTGATGATGAGGACTTTATAAGACAAAAGTCGCAAGAAATTAATTTTCAAAAAGATAATATTGAAGATTATATAGATATTTTAAAAGAGTATTGTCACAGTAATGTCGTCTATGCTTTAGCGCCCGTACAAATCGGCATACCCAAGCGCATTATCTATATAAAAAATACTAAACAGGATATGGAAAATAATAAGAATTTTTCTTACGATGAAGAAATTATATACATTAATCCTAAAATTATTAAAGCTTATGGACATACGCGTTTTTTTGAAGGATGCGAAAGTTGTTCCGTAATGCAAGATGGCATAAGGATATATCACAATGGCGTAGTAGATAGACCTTATAAAATTGAAATCGAATACTATGATCGTGAAGGATCTTTTAATAAGAAAACATTAGAGGGATTTGAAGTTACAGTTTTTTGTCATGAATATGATCACTTAAATGGTATTGTTCATTTGGATAAGACGCAGGAAGTTTTCGTTATGAATGCCGAAGAAGTGCAAAAATATCGTCAAGATCATCCATACGAGATTATCTCACGCGACGATGAATTTGAGTTATAAAATGAGGAAAAAAGATGGAGAAGAAAGATGCAATAAATATATTTGATTTTGATGGAACTTTGACGACAGAAACTTGGCCAAAGTTTTGGGTATGGGTAAAAAAGTTCGGCTTTTCTGGCGAAGCTCGCAATGATGAGCTGGAAGCAGAATTAACTAAATATCGCCAACTAGTATCTGGAAGTGAATTAGAAACTTTCTTTTCCTTCTTTAATGATTTATTAGTATCGCATAACGAGACAATAACTTTAGGTGAACTTATGGAGGGCGAAAAGTATATTGTCTATAACCCTGGTGTTCTTGAATTTTTTGCCAAAGACGAAAGTAAAAATTATATAATTTCGGGAGGCCTTAAAGAATTTTTAGAACATCTAGAGATAGCAAAATACTTTGAATGCATGTATGGAACATCAGTTAAGTATGATGAATTTGGCAATATTATAGGAATAGGTAAATCCTTAAGCGATGAAGACAAGGTTGATGCCATAAAAGAAATTCTTGCCATCAATGGTCGAGACGAAAATGAATGTAACAATGTCTACTTCATAGGAGACGGATACAGTGATTATGCTTCATTAAAGTATGTGCACTCTAATGGAGGAAAAGCGATATTTGTTCATCAGGAAACAGGTGATGATACATTTTACGAATATAATCAAAGAATCTATCAGAAACTCAACCAAGAGGGACTGATTGACTATTGTTGCTTGGCGGACTATCGCGAATCAAAACAATTATATAAAATACTTAAAAGACAAGATGATGAAGGAGAAGTGAATTTATGAGTATAAAAGTAGAGGAGAATAATAAAAAAAGGGAAATACGTTTAGAAGATGGAATTATTTATCAAGAGACGATAAGTGATGAAGCAAGTGACTCTATCGAGTTTATTACAATGGTTAAGCAAAGTGATTATTCTTTTTATTATTTTGGTATGCTTGAAGATGAAAAAGCGGATTCTAAGACTTTTGAAATAGAACCAGATTCATTTGTCTATGAAGCCTTCTTTGCTCTATTGAATGGCAGTAGTGAATTAACTATCAATGACGATTATAGTGAGAGAAAAATTACCTTTTCTTGGGGAGAAGATGCTTCTATTAAAATGCAAGTACATTTGCTACCAGGTGAGAGTGATGGAACTATTGAACTTAAAAATATCATGTTTGACTTAAGGTCAGCCGCCGATCAAGATGGCTTGGATATTAAAGATAAACTATCGCACTTCTTTGAATTATTAGTTCAAATTGCTGAAATGATGGAAAAAAATAATGATGAAGTTAAATTAGTTAATAAGATGAGTCAGGAATAAAGAGAAAAGGTTTAAAAATATGAATGTAATAGGTGAAGAATATTGGCATGTACACCGCTTAGGATTTTATGACGATCTTTGGTGTGAAGGGCAGGAATTAGAAATTGACGAAAACTTTTCATCTAATTTTTATCAAAATTACTCTCTTAGGGAAGATGCCTTAACAAAACAGTATGGAAGTTACGATATTGATGAAGTAATAAAAAATTTAGAATCCATAAGAGAATATAAAGATTTAGAATATAAGTTGTATCATGCTTTCAGTTCTCTTGCACAAAATCTCTACATTTTCCGAAGAGAAAAGGCTTTAGAAGAGGGCAGAAAATTATATAATCCCGATGCACCTTCGCGTTTACACGCCATCTATCTAACTAATTTTGAAAGTTTGCAATACTGGCACGTTAATGTCGACATGGGTAAAGTTTTTTCCGTAGATGTTAGAGGACAGATATTTGTTAGTTCCGATATTCTTTTTCCAACTATTACAGCTGACCTTGATGAACAAGTAAGGGAATCAAAAAGTTATTGGCAACCCAAGAAACTGACATTAGATATGCCAATAGAATATCTATTTCAAGGAGAACTTAGAGTAAACGAAAATCTTAAAATATAATAATTAGAATGGATGGATACTAGTGAAACAGATAAGAAAAGATAATTTAGAAGAATTTTTAGATTATTATCATGGCTTTCATGATAGTTATATTAAAGATGTTAAATATGAATTTTTAAAGGATAAAGTAGAGTTCTTTATCGATGTATTTTGGTCGGGAAATCCCACTATAAAAGATGATGGTACTTACGAAACTAATAGAAAAAAGATGCATATGGTATGCTCTAATGTTGTCCAGTATAACTATAAAGAAAACTATTCTGATTCTATAGATGACGTCTATTTAAATTATTTGCGCATTAAAAACAAAGAGTATATTTGTTTTGCAACAGACAAAGAAAAACCATTAATTTCCGTAGTATGTGAAAATATTTGGTATGAAGAATTTAGTGACGAAAAAAAGTGTCAACGCGAAGATGAAATAAGACATATTCACGAAGAGATAACTAAAATCTATGATTATGCTACGGACATATATGAAAGATTAAAAGATAAATGTGAACTTGGATATTTTAATAGACATATAATAAAAATCCATGAAGATTTTGTCGAGCAATCCTATTATATGCCTGTAATAAGCATGCAGGATAAAGGAGATATCTGCTTTAACTTTGATGATGTCTCTTATGAATATTATTTGACGCGTGCTCAATTGCAAAAAAATCTAAAGTTTTTATTTGAAAACTACCAAGATAAAATAAGCATATATCCTTCTTCAGCTTGTACTATCGATTTATATAATAAGGGTGAAGATATAAATGCCGTAAATGCGCGATTAGATGAATATAATGAAACAGAGATAATCGGCATAACCATTGATGCCAATAGCTTTAGTGATAAAAATAAAATAGATAACTTTTTAAAAATAATAGAGAAATTTGATGGAGAATAAAATGGAATCTTTAAAAAAAATAGATAGTGAAGTTTTTAATTGCAACAGATGTGGGAATCTTGTTGAAAAATTTATGAATACCTCGACAGTTTATTTAGGAAAAGATAATAATCTTATTATCGTCGGAGAAGCCCCCGCCAACAATGGTTGGCGTAAAAGCCAGATGTTATGGAAAAATCCCGAGGGAAAGATTTTACCGAGTGGCGTCGTGTTGCAAAAACTATTTGCCATTATTAACCGTGATATATTTGAAACAACCTTTTTAGAAGCTGTTAAATGCTATCCCCAAAATCGCAAAGATTTAAAAGTCTGTTCTAAAAATTGTAAGCCTATTATGCTGCAACAATTAGCTATTTTAAAACCGAAAATTATCATAACTCTAGGTGAGGCACCAACGCGAATTCTCCTTAATATAGAATTTAAAAGATTTAGTGATGTCGTAGGCAAGGTATTTGATATGCAAGACTATAAAGTAATACCAATATATCATCCTAGTCCGGTGTCTCCCTTAAGTTATAAAGGCAATGTTCCAATATTTGAAAAGATAAAAGAACTAATTTAAAAAACACCTTTTGGTGTTTTTATTTGTTGTAATGACGATACTTATAGGCAATTCTTTTCGTCTTATATCGATAAATTAAAGGATTTGAAATCGGTGCTTTAGCTTTTATAGTTTCCGCAAGAGAATCCCTTAAGACATTGCCATAATTATATGTCGTTTTTTGGTTTTCGAATGATGCATCACATTCCGTAATATTACCATCAACAGAAACCGCAAGTAGGGGACCAATATAACAATATCCATTTAAATCAAGTTTCCATTTACTATTGCCGATATAGGTTACAGCATAATCCACTGGTTTCAAATCTACTGTTAAATTAGAATCGAGCAATTTTGCATTTCCTTCATTAAAAAGTTTTACTTTGGGATCTAATATCTTAGGTCCTACGGCAAAAGGTGAACTAGAATATTTTTTAAAATTTTCAATATATACTTCTTTTAAGCCTCTATTAATAATCTCTTCAAAGTGATATTTATCATATGAAATGCCAATAAATACGCCATCTCTAATTTTATCTTTAATCTTTTTAAGAACTGTAATAAATCCCTCTTTATAAACTGTTCCATTTGTAATAATAGATACTTGATCCACAATAATCTTATTTTTTAATATAGTATCGACAATATGGATTATTGGTTCTAAATGCATAAATGGTTCTCCACCACACAGACACAAATTTCTTATGTATGCACATTGATTTAATGTCGCTTCAATTACTTCCTTACTCATAACCTTTTGACACTTCTTACCACGTAAACAATGACGACAATCTAAATTACAATCTTCCGTTATTACTAAGCCAAGATTTTGAATACAAATACGCTCCATAAAATCCCTTCTTTTTTATAATGTTTTATATTATATACGACAAGAACCAAAAAATAAATATAAAATATAAAAAAATTATGTTAAGATATATGTAGTTATAAAGATTAGGAGAGTAAATATGGAATTATTAGATATTTATGATGAATTTGGTAACCATCTAGGAACCGAAGATAGAAGTATTGTCCACAGAGATGCCCTATGGCATAAAACCGTTCATTGTTGGTTATATAATAAAGAGGGATATGTCTATTTTCAAAGACGCAAAGAAGAAGGTACCCTATATACGACTGCTTCAGGACACATTCAAGCAGGTGAATCCGTTAAAGAGGGATTTGGCAGGGAAATAGAAGAAGAAATCGGCTGTAAAATTAACTATGAGAATGCCGAACAAGTTGGTGTCGTTAAATTTGTCTTAGATCGTGAAAACAAAGATGGAAGTATTTTTAGAGATCGTGCTTTTGCCAATGTCTATGTCTGCTGCTTCGATGATGACATAGAGGCTTTTAAATATGATCCTAACGAAGTATCTGCTTTAGTCTTAGTAAAAGCTCATGAGGCCATAGATTTGTTTGAACAGGAAAAGGGTTCTATCAAGGGAAAAATTATAACCGTTACAGAAGAGGGAAATAGCATATCTGATATTGATGTGGATTTTAAAGATTTTTTAGTAAACCAAGGAGAGACAGCTATGGGCAAATATGGCGATGTCTTGAGAAAAGTTCAAGAGATTATAGAAAGAGATGGTAAATAATATGAAAAAAATAAAAGATTTAATTAGTAACTTTATCAATGGCTTCTGTATGGCATTAGCCGATAGTGTTCCAGGAGTGAGTGGTGGAACAATTGCCTTTATCTTAGGATTCTATGATAAATTTATTTCTTCTTTAGATGATTTATTTAGAGGATCATTGGAAAAGAAAAAAAGTGCTCTAGTGTTTCTAATAAAATTAGGTATTGGATGGGCAGTTGGTTTTTTACTTTCGGCATCAATACTTTCGGGATTATTTGAAACACACATCTATGTAATGAGTTCGTTATTTATTGGCTTTATCGTTGCTGCTATTCCTTTGGTCATCAAAGAAGAGAAAAAGTGCTTGAGAGGCAAGTATCGCTATTTGATATTTACTTTTATTGGTATTTGTTTAGTTGTAAGTATATCCTTGCTTAACTCCTATGGTGGTTTTAATTTTGATATCAATAATTTTAATATTATCAATCTTATCTATGTTTTCGTTACCGCAGCTGTAGCCATTACGGCTATGGTCCTTCCTGGTATCAGTGGATCAACTCTACTATTGATATTTGGACTATATATTCCCATCATGGGAGCTATCAAAGAGATATTGCATTTTAATTTTAATTTATTACCTGTCATCATCGTCTTTGGTTTAGGCATCGTATGTGGAATTGTCTTCTTTGTAAAACTTATTAGACGTAGCCTAGAACTTTTCCGTAGTCAAACAATTTATATGGTTATTGGAATGATGATTGGTTCTTTGTATTCCATTTGTATGGGTCCAACAACATTAGATGTGCCAAAGGAAATGTTATCCTTTGAAACATTTAATATATTCTTCTTTTTACTAGGAATAATTATCATTTTACTCTTGGAACTTTTAAAGAACTTTTTAAATAAAGAGTAAAGAAAAGGGAATTTATGTTCCCTTTTTTAATTTGCCTAAAAAATCTTTAGAACTATTATGTTATAATCGAAAAAGTTTGATAGGAGAATGAGTATGACGAAACAAATTTTATGGACAAAGCAAATAGTTGAAGCTTTTATAAGTGAGGCTTATTTAAATGAAAGACAAGCCTTCATAATTCGGACCCGTGCGAAAGGATATACAATTGCCAAACAGGCTGAACTATTAAATCTAAGTGTTGATCAAGTAAATAAAGATATTGCAAAACTTAAAAAAATCTATGATTTAATTCAACCGGAAAGTGCAATATTGCCCGCTCGCAAGAAGAATTGTAAAGAATTGAATAAATAACTTATTACAGTTTTTTTACAGTTTTCTAGATTATTTTATACAAAGAGAGGAAGTCTATCTATGAAATAATGAGATGGTGTTAAACAAAAGGAGGAATAAATTGTGGAAAGTAAAGTTAAATGGTTTAACAATGAAAAGGGTTTTGGTTTTATTGAATATAATGACGAAGAGGATATATTTGTACATTATTCAGCTATAAAGAAAGATGGTTATAAAACTTTAACAGAAGGTGAAATGGTACATTTTGATTTAATTAGTACAGATAAAGGTTATCAAGCTCGTGAGGTAGAAACTGTCGAATGTGTTTCTATAAGTGAATGATAAGTAGTGAAGAAAAATTAAAAATAAATAAAGTATTTATGTTAAAGAATAAACATAACCATAATGATATCTCATCAAAAGAACAAGAGAAATTATTGATTTTTAATAAACGCTAGTTATTAGTGTTTTTTTTTATTATTTTGATATAATAGAATTGGTGATTACATGGAAACAATTCAAAGCTATATCAAAAAATATGGCCATTTAAATTTTCAAGAATTAGAATTTAACGATGTCGATAATGTTATTTTGGCTGTGATATCCTACTTGGACTTTGACGGAATAATTGACGTCTTTAAAAAAGTAACAATATCTTCAGCTGCTAATAGTTTCTTTAATAAATATAGTATGAAGGAAATACATAGAAATATTATAAGCGTAAAGAATGCGGCTAAGGTATTAGAACTTATCAAAGATACGAATCGCTATAGCAATTTAGTTTTATATAATTATATCTATAAGTGCAATTATGAAAAACAATTCTCAGCAATGTTTATTGATATCGATGAAAATTTGACATATATCTCTTTTGAAGGAACGGACGATAAAGTAAGTGGTTGGTTAGAAGATGGTGCTTTATCTTATCAATTTCCTGTTCCTGCGCAAAGAGATGCTATAAAGTATATCAATCACAATATTTCGATATTTTCTCCTCGCAAATATATCCTTGGAGGACATTCTAAAGGAGGAAATTTAGCCTTAGTTGCCGGCATGTATGCCAATCCCTTAGTCCGCAGGAAGATTATAAAAATAATTAGCAATGATGGCCCAGGATTGAGATTAAAAGAACTCGAAAGTCGCAAGTATCAGAAAATTGAAAAAATATATGACTTAATTGTTCCCGAATATTCTGTCGTTGGCTTACTTTTGCATCACAAGGAACCAATGCATATTATTTCTGCCGGTAAGAAGGGGTTGATGGCACATGATGCCGGATGTTGGGGTGTTTCTGGAACTAATTTACAAAGTGCAACTTTGAGCAATTTTAGTAAAAAAGTGGATAAATTAATAAAGAGATGGCTAGAAAATTATAATGATGAAGACCGTAAAAATTTTATGATGAATATTGCCTCCATATTGGAAAGTGCGGGAATTACTTCACTTTTAGACATAAAGGCCTCAATGATTTCTTCACTAATTAAGATTGTCAAGGAAAGTTCTAAGCTAGATAAAAAGAGCAAGGATATCATTATTGATTTTGGAAATATCCTAATGACTTCCTTAAAAGAAGATGTTGCAAGCTCCATAAAAGCCAAATTTTGATTACTTATTTACACTTGATTTAAAAAAAATGTATAAACTCGTTTGGTATATGATATAATTTTTGTATAAGATACGAGGGTATGCATATGGAATTTGAAACAAAAAGTTTAGTTATTAAAAAATTTATTCCTGAGTACATTTCTATTATGTATGAAACTTGGGGGACTGATAGAGAAGTTGGTAAATATATGCCCGGTTTCCGCGTAGATTGGGATATTGAAGGATTTACTGATTATATCTTGCGTACTTACAAGGATGAATATCATACACGTGCCGTCATTCAAGAGAAGAAATCTAATAAGATAATTGGCAATATCTCGATATATCAAGAGGATAGCAGAAGTAAATCTGTCAATATTTGGCTAATTAAAGATTATTGGAACAAGGGCTATGGCACAGAAGTTATGAAGGGCATTATGAAATATTTAAAGGCCACACCTTTAGAAAGTTTATATGCGACATGTGATGGACGTAATTTAGGTGCTGTTCGTATGATGGAAAAATGCGAATTTGAATTAATCGATGTTATTAAAGATTATCGTGAGGACATTGATGGTAATATAGGTGATGAAATGCTTTATGAATTAGAAATGAGGAAACTAAAATAATAGTTTCTTTTTTTAACATTACAGTTGACAAATCGCCGTTTTTAGGTTAATATCAAGGTGTAATTTGGAAGGAGAGGTGACTAAAATGCCAAATATAAATATAAAACAAAAGAAACAAAATAAAAAATTAACGAATGGATTAGTCATTACTCCGTTGTTTTTGGTGTAAAAAAATCGGAACCTTTAGAATGATTAATCCTACATACTATGTAGGTTTTTTTGTGGAAAGGAAATGTTTATGAAAAATAGTAGTATAAAATTTGTTATGAAATACTTTAAAAAATACAAAATCTCTTTTATTATTTGTTCCATACTTATAATAATTTGTAATTCCTTTTATATCTTAACGGGATATTTAAATGGTGCAGTTATCGAAAATGTTATCGGTGGCAATGTAAAATTATCAGTTTTTCTATTACTTCTATATATCGTCTTAGATTATATTACGGAAGTAGTTAGTAGAAATTCTTATCATAATTTATCTATAGCTCAGATAAAGGTAGCAAGGGAACTTGGCTATGACACATACAAGAAAGCCCTTGATTTGCCAGCTTATGCCTTTGAAGAACAGTCTAGTGGACAAATAATTAATCGTATTACAAATGATACGGAAACTATTGTCGGTTCTGTTGATCGTCTAATTAGCATCGTTTCATCAGTTATCACGGCTATAATTATCTTAATATATATCTTCTTTAATGCTTGGATTATTGGCGTTTTACTTTTAATATTTTTACTAGGATACTATTTTATTGTTAAGTATTTTTCTAAAAAGTTGGAAAAAGAACACAAAGCAAGAAAGGAAGTTAACGATAAATTTACCGCTCTTTCGAATGAGACGATTAGAGGAATAAGGGAAGTTAAGACTTTGGGTATTAAGGGGAATTTGCTTGGACGCGTTGCTGGTATTACTCACGAACTTTTCGATTCGACGGAAAAAGAGTTTCGAACGGGAAGAATATTTGATGTGATTAGTTGTTTGCTTAAGATAACTTTAGAGGGCAGTGCTTTCATGCTCTGCATATTCTTGACTTACAAGGGGATAGTAAGCGTAACCTTCTTTGTGGCTATGACTTATTATATCTACCGCTTTACTTGGTTGATTGAAATTGTGAATGATTTTTCTCGAACATATCAGCAACTCAAAGTTGCTCTTAAGCGCATCGAAGAAATATTGAAAAATGAGTTATATGAAGATACGCAATTTGGTGATGTCAAATTGGATAAATGCACAGGAGTTATCGAATTCAAGAATGTCGTATTTGGTTACAAGAATGAAGGTACTTTACTTAATAATATGAATATTAAGTTTGAAAGTAGTAAAAAAATTGCTATTGTTGGCGCCTCTGGTGAGGGAAAATCGACATTATTCAATCTCATAACGCGTATATTTGATGTTGATAAAGGCGTAATTACCCTAGATGGCATAGATATTCGCGACTTAGATGAAGATTCACTTAGAAGGCATATTTCAATCATCAGACAAGACCCTTTTATCTTTAATCGTTCAATAAAGGAAAATTTTAAATTATTAGATGAACATGTCAAGTTAACCGATATTAGAAAATATACTCAGATGGCCAATATTGATGATTATATCATGAGTTTGCCCAAAAAATATGATACCTTAATTGGTGAGGGTGGCGTTAATCTATCGGGAGGTCAAAAACAAAGACTTGCTATCGCGCGAAGTTTACAAAAAAATTCAAAAGTAATTCTTTTTGACGAAGCCACAAGTGCTTTAGATAATGAATCACAAGACGCTATTAAAAAATCAATCAACGAATTAGTTAAGGACCATACTGTCATAATTATTGCTCACCGTTTATCGACGATTATCGATGCTGATCAAATTTATGTCATTAAAAAGGGTAAAGTTTTTGCTGAGGGCAATCATGAGACTCTCATGAAAAAATGTAAGTATTATCAAAAATTATATACATCAGAGGAAATTAAGACAAAATAGGACATTTTTATGTTAAAATAAAAAAAGAAAGAGGATTTTTATGGAAAGAAAATTAACAGATCAAGAATTAGTTAGAAGAGAAAAGATGAATAAAATCAAGGATTTAGGACTAGATCCTTTTGGGCAGGCCTTTTCAAGAGATGCTTATGCCGCAGATATAAAGAATCAATATGGCGAAACACCCCATGATGAGCTAGAGAATATGGACATATGTGTAACTGTCGCTGGTAGAATTATGTTTATTCGCAAAATGGGAAAAGCCTCATTCTTTACGATTAAAGATAAAACAGGTAAGATTCAAATCTATATTTCGATAAATGATATTGGGGAAGAAGCCTACACTTTATTTAAATCCGCTGATATTGGCGATATCGTTGGTGTTAAGGGAAAAGTAATGAAAACCCAAACGG
>CAJTKV010000019.1:33570-36783 GCA_910577075.1 uncultured Bacilli bacterium | reverse complement strand
TATCAAAAATAAAAGCATACACTTTTTTTGTGTACACTTTTATATTACAACTTCACAAATAAGGTTTACCTTTTTTAAGCAAACAAAAATTATATTTACTAAAAATTAGATACATGGTAAAATTGTCTTATATAATGAGGAGTGAATGTAATGTTTAAATTTATACGACAATATATATTACATCCAAGAAGTGTTGGGGCAATTGCGCCTAGTGGAAAAAATTTGGCTTTAAAAATGATGGAACCAATTGATTTTAAGACAGCTAAAGTTATAGTTGAATATGGTCCTGGTACAGGATCTTTTACGAGGAAATTAATATGCAAAAAAAAGGATAGTACGGTTTTAGTTCTTATTGAACAAAATAAAGAATTTGTCAAAATATTAGAAAAGGAATTTAAGAATGTAAAAAATTTATTTATAATAAATGATAGTGCCGAAAATGTTTCTAAAATTTTACAAGAACTGGGATATAAACATGCTGATTATGTTGTATCAGGTCTTCCTTTTATATCATTACCGAAAAGTGTTTCTGTAAATATCTTTAATGAGACAAATAAGATATTAGATAAGGGATTATTTATAACATTCCAATATTCGAAAGTGAAGAAGAAATTTTTTGAAGACTATTTTAATTTTCATGATATTTTATTTGTTATGAAGAATGTACCTCCTGCTTATGTCTTTGTTTTAAAAAGAAAGAAATAGATTAAAAATTTAAATGCTATGTGAAAAAAGTAAATCTTTTCCCGGTTTGCTTTTTTTGTTATAATAGCTGTTAGAGAAGTTAATCTTTATTAAAGGAGAAAAAAAGTTGTATGAAACAGGCTGTAAAAAAGGGAATAGTAGTTGGTTTAGGGGTAATCCTTCAATTTGCATTGACACTTTTATTATATCTTTTTTTGATTGAGAAAATTTGGATAGTGGATGTTATTTATGCATTGCTAAGTGTCATAATTGTCGTTGGATTAATAAGAAATAGCAAAAACTATTCTTATACTTTGCCTTGGATTATTATCGTCTTATTATTTCCCTTAGTTGGTACATTACTATTCATTGCGATTGGACAAAACCGACAAAGTAGTAAAATATTAAAGTCAATTGTAGAAAGCGAGAAAAGTAGTAAAAAATATTTAAAACAAGATGAAAATTTAAGAAAAGAAATAAGTGCTAATAGTCGTTTGCGATATATAAGTAATTTTGCAGGTTATCCTATAACTAAGAATAATGAAGTAAAGTATTATCCGTTAGGTGAAAAAATGTTTAAAGATATCCTTAGAGATTTAAAAAAAGCTGAGAAATTTATCTTTTTAGAATTCTTTATTATCAGTCATGGTACGATGTGGGATTCAATTCTTGAAATTCTAAAGAAAAAAGTGCGAGAAGGTGTTGATGTTCGTGTCATATATGATGATGCTGGATGTATTGCTACTTTGGAAAATAAGTATTATAAAAAATTGGAAAGTATGGGGATAAAATGTATTGCCTTTAACAAATTAAATCCGATATCGGGAGTTATTATGAATAATCGCGATCACCGCAAAATTCTCATAATTGATGGGTGTATTGCTTTCTCGGGAGGCGTTAATATCTCTGATGAATACATAAATATCAACAGTCCGTATGGTCATTGGAAAGATACGGGAACGAGAATTGTTGGCGATGCTATCTGGAATTATACCGTTATGTTTTTAACGATGTGGAATTCCTTTAAAAAGAATGATTCTTCATTTTTAAAGTTTAAGTATGATTTTAAAGATGCTATAAAGGAAAATGGCTTTGTTGCTCCCTATGGAGAGACGCCATTAGATAATGAAGAGATTGGCAAAGATATATATTTAAATATCATTAATCAAGCTAACAAGTATCTTTATTTGACAACCCCTTATCTCATTATTGATTCAGATGTTATCAATGCCTTGATATTGGCCTCGAAAAGAGGAGTTGATGTCAAAGTAATTATTCCGGGAATCCCCGATAAAAAAATAACATATAGTTTAACGGAGTCTTATATTGAAATTTTGCATAATGGTGGTGTGGAAATATATAAATATACTCCAGGTTTTGTTCATGCTAAGGTATTTGTCTCAGATGATCATATTGCAACAGTGGGGACATTAAATCTCGATTATCGCAGTTTATATCTTCACTTTGAGTGTGGTCTTTATCTTGAGGACGTAAAATGTATAAAGGATATAAAAAAGGATTTAGATGATACAATTAGCAAAAGTCATAGAGTTACAAAAAAGGAGGCAACGCCGAGTCTTATAAAAGCAATATGGCAAACTATTTTAAGATTGTTTGCTCCTTTATTTTAAACTCTAGAAACCTATTATTGGGAAAGGAGAATAAGGTAAATCAAAAGAAGATTGGTGAGTTTATTGCCATGTGTTGAAAAGAGAAAAACTTAACATAAGCGGAATTAGCTGAAAGGTTGGGAGTAACAGAAAAATTGATAAGCAATTGGGAAAATGGGCGAAATATGCCAGATTTATCACTTTTTAAACCATTATGTGAAGAACTTGATATTACGATAAATGAACTTATGAATGGAGAAAATTTGAGTATAGAAGAAAATCAAGAAAATTTGAATGATGGCATTATAAAGTTAACGGAATATGTCCAATTAAAATCTATGCGCAATGGTTTATTGGGAATGCTAGTATGTTTCTTTATTATGTTTTGTATATCTGTTTATAAAAATATTTCGCCAATGCCACTTGTATGTTTATTGTGCGCTTTTAATTCTTTTACTTATTTGAGTAGATATAAAATCGATAAAAATAATCTAGTAAAGGTGAATCTATTTTTAGATTTGCTTTTTACGTGTTATAATAAGTCTATTAAGTGTGTGGTTTAATGGAGGTGAGACCAATGCGTACAATCTTTAAATAAGTCAGGCGTAAACTTTAATTATGCCAGAAAGTAGGAGGCATAATATGTTAGAAGTAAAAAATGTAGATATTTTGATATCTACACATTATTTAATTGAAGATTTATCTTTTACCTTAAGAAGCGGCGATAAACTTGCCATAATTGGGGAAGAGGGAAATGGAAAATCGACACTGCTAAAGTCGATTTTAGGCAGGTGTGACTATGCGACACTTAGGGGAAGTGTTGATTTTAAAGGGAATAAAGTTGGCTATTTAGAGCAATCTTTGAATACTGAAGATTTAGAGATTAAAGTATATGAATATTTATTCTAAAATGTTCAAA
>CAJTKV010000019.1:0-33560 GCA_910577075.1 uncultured Bacilli bacterium | reverse complement strand
ATTTATTTAAAAGTGATGATGATTACTATAACAAAGTCAATAGGCTATATAAATATTTAGATAAACTAGGTATTGGAGATGAATTGTTAGAGCAAGTCATGAAATCCCTATCTGGGGGCGAGAGAGTAAAGATTGGTATTTTAAAACTTTTATTAGAAGAAAATGATATATATTTTTTAGATGAACCAACTAATGATTTAGATATCAATACTCTTAAGTGGTTGGAAAAATTTATCAAGGAAACATCAAAACCGATTATTTATGTATCGCATGATGAAACTCTTTTAGCTAATACAGCCAACATGATTTTACATATTGAACAGATTAAGAAAAAACAAGAATGCAGACATACTTTAGCAAAAGTGGGCTACGATGAATATGTGGAAAAACGCCTTAATGCTATAAAAAAACAAACCCAGATAGCTATATCAGAAAAACGCGAATTTAATAAAAAAGAAAAACGCCTAAGGGAAATCATGCAATCTGTTGAACATGAGCAAAATACGATAAGTAGATCAGATCCTCATGGAGCTCGTCTTTTAAAAAAGAAAATGAAATCTCTTAAAGCTCAAGAACATAGGTTAGAAAATAATGCTTTAACTGAATTACCAACAGTTGAGGAGAGCATTTATTTTAATTTTGAAGAAGTAAATGTTCCGAAAAATAAAGAGATTATAAAACTTAATATTCCCGAATTAAAAGTAGATGGAAAAATCTTATCTCATAATATTAGGTTAGATGTTATTGGCAATACACATCTATGCATGATTGGCAATAATGGTGTGGGAAAGTCGACATTGATAAAAATAATTTATAATGAACTAAAGACGCGAAAGGATATTGTCATAGGTTATATGCCCCAGGACTATGAAGATATTTTGAATAATTATACTTATGTCTTAGATTTTTTGGCGGATAAAAATAAGGAAAATATAACTCATGCTAGAATGTATTTGGGCAATATGAATTTTACTCGCGAAGAAATGACAGGAAAAATCGAATATTTAAGTAATGGGACAAAGGCTAAACTATTTTTAATAAAACTTGTACTTGAAAATTGTAATGTTCTAATTTTAGACGAGCCGACAAGGAATGTTAGCCCCTTATCTAATCCAGTTATAAGATCAGTTTTAGCCAATTTTAAGGGGACAATTATCAGTGTTTCTCACGACCGTAAATATCTTAAGGAGGTAATTAATGAATTATACGAACTTACGGAAGATGGTTTAATTAAAATTAATTATCTAGATTAATAGTAATTAAGATGATAAAATAAATTTAGGAGTGAATATTTATGAAGTATGTATTGAATTTTTTTGGCAGTCTTATCTGTGTAATCTTAAGTTGGTGTGTGGCGATTTTTTTAATAACTTTGACGATGATGAACAGTACAGAATTTTTACTTAAAGAGGATCTAGTTAAACAATTAGTTATCGATGTGGATATTGCCAATCTCGTTGGAGAGGATTCTTTTAAAGAGATAAATGATCTATTAGAAGATAGTGGTATTCCTAAGGAGTATGTTAATCAAGTAATTGAGAATAAGGAAATAAAAGAGTATTTTGGCGAATATGCATCGGATGCTGTTAATTATGTTTTGTATCAGGAAAAAATTCCAACAATTGAGGAGAAGGAATTAACAGATATGCTTATTAAGAGCTTTGATAAAGTGGTAGAAGAAGTTAATAATACGGATAAAAAAATAAGTGATCAAGATATTAAAAAGGTTCATAGTACGATAAATAAATATGTACCTAAAATAATAAAAGAGATTCCAAATGCGCAAGAACTTATTGACGAAGAATTAAAAGATAATGCTGAATATCAAAATACAAGAAAGGAAATCGAAAAAATTACGGAAGTTATTGATAATGTGAAGAAGGCATATGAATATAAATATGTCCTCGTAATATTAGCGGTAGTTGGATTAGCCTTGATGCTATTGATTAAATTTAAATCATCAAAACTATTTAATTGGCTACGCTCACCATTCTTTACAGCAGGATTGATATTTGTATTATTAATTGTAGAAGCAACAACTCTTATGAAACATTTCTTTCCATCACAGCTTTCTTTCCTAAGAGTATTTATCGATAACAATTTAAATCAATTAACTTCAATTTGGAAAAGAGATGCAATTATCTATTTTAGTATTTTTGTAGTCTTAGTTGCCTTAAAAATAGTTTTATCTATTATTAAAAACAAGAGGGAAAATGAAATTTTTGAACTAAATGAAAAAAATGATGATACTAATATAGAAATGGATTCTGAAGAAGATAAGGAAGAGGAAAAAATCTCTAAGTAAAAAAGGGAAAATTTTTATGGGCAATATGATTAAGTCTATTGGGGAATAGGAAACAAGCTAAGAGCTTGTTTTTTTCTCGGGAAAATCTGTCAAAAAGTGTCAATTATGTTACTTGCATTGGTTGGCATTTGTAGAAGATGATATAATGATGGTGAATGGAAGTCGTAGTATGAAAAAGTATAAAAAACATCACTTAAAATTAACTCTTTTTGGAAAAATATTTTTTAGTTTTCTTATGATTGCTCTAGTAGCGCCGTTTACCATATTGATAAATACAAAGAATCAGTTTTATGAAAAAGAAGAAAATGAAAAATATACGATTGAAATTGAATATCCCAAATTAAAAAACGAGAATGTTGTAAAATTAACTAAGGAATATATTGACGAAAAAAAACAAGAATTCATAAATGAGATTGAAGGTTTGGATAATTCAGAAAACTTTCAATATGATTTTAAAACATCATATGAAATCAATGAAGATGATTCACAAGTGGGTGTGCATTTGACAATTTTTGAGTACACTGGAGGTGCACATTATATAAGAGAAGATAAGTCATATTACTATGATAAGGCATATGCCCAACTCATTGATATAACCGATTTTTTGGAGGAAGAAGATAGCTTAGATAAATTGTCTAATCTCGCTTATTATTATGTAATGCAATATAGTAGAGATAACAATTTAGGCTTTGATAGTGAGATGGTTAAACTTGGGCTAGGAAATGATCCCATAAATTTTGAACATTTCAAATTTACCGATAAAGGATTGGAACTTCTATTTCCACCATATCAAGTGGCAAGCTATGCTGCAGGAGAGGTAAATATTACTGTTCCCTATGATGAATTAGTAGGAGTAATAAAAAAAGAGTATTTAAAAAATATTAGTATTAATGATAAGGAAAATCAAATTACAAAAAGAAATTTAAAAGAATTTAGCAATAAGAAACTAATCGCGTTCACTTTTGATGATGGACCAAGTTTTAATACTAATAAATTACTAGATAATTTAGATAAATATGATGCTCGTGTTACTTTCTTTGTTTTAGGCAGCCGAGTTAATCAATATTCGAAGACTCTTAAAAAAGCCCATGAAATGGGAAATCTAATTGCGAGTCATACTTATAATCATAAAAACCTATTTAAACTTGATAAGTTTCAGATTACTAGTGAGATAAGGGATACCAATGATGCTATAAAGAAAGTTATTGGACGAGATACATTTTATTTAAGACCGCCATATGGCAATATCAATTCTGATATTAAAAAGCTTGCCAATATGTATACCATTCTTTGGGATTTAGATACTGAAGATTGGAAATATAAGGATAAGATGCGAATATCTAATTATATCGTTGAAAATGCTCATGATGGGGCGATTGTCTTACTTCATGATCTATATGAGACTTCGGTCGATGGAGCATTAGATGCGATGGAAAGATTAAAGAAGCAAGGATACGCTTTTGTTACAATTGAAGAGATGGCCTTGATTAAGAATATTGATTTAGATAGGGAAAAAAGTTATCACAGTTTTAGTAACTAGAAAAAACATTGCCAAATAAGGATAGCATGATATAATTTATTTATGATGAATATTTATTAGTTAAGTAGAAAGTAGCATAAGTATTATGAAAAAAAAATGGACTTTATTAGGATCTTTAATTACGATAATGGCATTAACTGTTTTGGGTGTAATTTCCATCTCAAGTAACAAGAAAGAGGAAATTTTTGTTAAAGATTTGTCCTTTTATACGAAAAGGGCAACTATTATAAGAGAGGATATCTCATCTATAAAGGATGAAAAATGCAAGAGCAGTTTAGATGCTATGTTGACTCGCATTAATGAAACACATTTCACGAAAAATATTACAATTGAAGAATACTATAATGCCTATTACAAGGATGATAAACCATTTATAAACTTTTATGAAGATGTCGTTACATCTTGTGCTTTAGATGGTAATTTAGATGAAATATATGTTTTGGTATTATCGGCATCTAATTATCCAAACGAGATAAAAAAACGCTATCTATTGAGTCATGAATTTGTAATTAAAGATAGAGATTCGAGGAGAGAGTTATACAAAAGTACTGATGAAATAGGAACTTATACAACTAAAGCTTTGGAATTGCAAATTATCAATGATCTTATAAAAGTGGTGAAGAAGAAATGAAAAGAATAATGCCAATATTTTATATATTAAACGTTTTATGTGGCTTTTTAACCATTATCAATTATGAAATTTTTTACAAGTATAGTGATGTTTCAATTATTATTGTCATAGGTTTTTTACTTTTTTATATTGCATCTTTATTTATCTATTTTAAAAACAAGAGAGATGTTAGTACATTGGATATAGTTATAACTTCTATATATATTCTGTTTGCTGGAAGTATTTTACTATTTAGTATTTTTTATCAGAATAACAATGGTGAAAATTATAATATGATGTATTTTACTAAGTTTCTTCTTGCTCCTCATTTGACATATATCATATTCAATTTAATAAAAGAAAAATAACTCATCAATCATCTTGATGAGTTTTTCTGTTAAATAAGTATAGCAAACTTGAACATATTAATAATATAAAAAAGGTATATTTATATGTTGTTATAATGTATTCATAAAATTTATTTAAATAGGATACGATAAATAGTAGTAAAATAATGATAGTAAAAGTAATTTTCTCGTTATTGATACTTTTCTTTATCGTATTTCCGCAACTGACTAAGAATATTAAAACATCAAAGATCCAAATAAATGATATGAAATTTTCTAGGTTAGCTAAGGTTTCAAAGAAGGTAACTTCTTTTAAGATAATATACTCGGGATATCTATATGTTTCAATCAAGTATGGTCCTAGCATTCCATAAGTTAAAAAGAATAAAAGCCCCATCGTAATAGAAGATACAATGTAAGTTTTTATTAAGCTCGTATCAGAAAATTTTTTATGTCTCGTAATCATCGTTGGAACTGTGGAAAATAGAGCATATTCAAGAGAGGCGAATAGGACATTTTTAAGGGGAGTGTTGGTATAACTAAAATTAATAAAATCAACGGAATGTATTAGGGATAGAAACATTGCCATAAAGAGAAAAACATTGATTACAATTAGAATGCTTGATATGCGAAATAAGACGATTTCCTTTTTTGACAATATATAGATAATTAATAGTATTAAGGGAATTCCTATGAAAAATTTTGGCGTTTCAGTTAAATACATTGTCGCAATCATATTCAATAAGAAAGTCAGACCAATGGCAAAGAAAATTGATGCAATTAAAGTATTTATTACCTTATTTTTTAAATCTAAATGAATAAATTTTAAAATCAAAATTCCCAAAATAGTTCCTAGTATTAAGGCAAGCCAAAATAATTCTTTGGCATCTATAAGAATTTTAGAAAGACCAACTCCCAAGAATAAGGAACGCATATTAAAATAGTTTAGTATATTATATTCTTTTTTCATTTTAAAATAAGTCCTTTCTTATTAATGTGTGTTTCAACATTTATGACGTATTCATAATCTGTCCATTTTTTATTAAGATTGTGTCTTTTGTTGTATATAAGACGATTAAATCCCATAATATCGGCTTTATAATTTTGTAATTCTTGAATAAAGGTTTGACTGGAATTTTGAATATTTTTGTTAATAATTTCTTGGAGTTTTTCAATATTTTTTACTTCAGTAGTATCGATGCTGCAGTTAAATTCGGCTATACTAGCTTCAATATCGACATCTATTTCGATTTTATCTTTGATTCTAATCTTTGTTTCAACATTGTTGGTATTTATTTCAAAAAAGTTCTCATTTTCTGGACATTTTCCTTTGAAGTAGGATTCTCCTATGTTGTTTAAAATGCGATAAATTTCAATATCATCAATTCCCATTTCTTTTGTAGTTTTAAAATTGCTAAAGGGCATCATGCTTTTAACACTTAGATCACTTTCGATAATTGGCAAAACCAAATCGAGTTTATCATCAACGAGAGTTTTAGAAAGTTCGAAAAATGTACTTGATTTATTTCTCTTTAAAATATCATTGAGCTTTTTTCCGGTATCTTCCTTTTCATCGAAAATGTCTTTTTCTTTTGCTAAGACAATATAAAATGTATTATTAACTTGAGGGTTTCTCATCAAATATATAAGTATTTCTTGTATATTAACATTTTCTGTAACAAGTACAGTATTTAGATGGTAGTAGGAAAGTAACTTACCAGAACTTCGCAAAGCAGTATCTAAAGCTTCTGAGATAGTTGATCCTTCACCTTTAAACAGTTGAGGCTTTTCTTCTTCAATTACTTCAATAGTTAAATTATATTTTCCGTCGATATAGTCAAAGAGAATTGATGAGGTAATTCCTAAAGTCTCTAATTCGTGGTAATTATAGCATCCAGTTAATAGAGTGATAGTTATAAACAATATAATAATTTTTTTCATGCTTCCCCCTTATAGGTGTTTTTACTCAACATTTTACTTCGCTTTTTGTTGCGCATTTTTATAAGTGTTTCTTTGATGTAGGATTTATCAAGTGGCGCAATTGGGAACAAATAAGGTTTGCCAAAGGTTTCATAACTAGCTAAATTAGTTAAAAAGAATATAAATGTCAATCCAACTCCATAAAGTCCGTAGAAGCAAGCGGCAAGTAAAAATAGAAAGCGCCACATTCTTATTGCGTTCATAATCTCTAAATCAGTAAATATCATACTGGAGATAAATGTTAGAGCAACAACGATAATCATTATGGGAGAAACAATTCCCGCACTTACTGCAGCTTCCCCTAAGACCAATCCTCCAAGAATAGAAATAGCGGATCCATATTTGGATGGAAAGCGGATGTCACTCTCTCTTAAAATTTCGCATGTTATTAGAGTAATGATACATTCGACTATGGAGGGAAAGGGAACTCCCGTTCGTTGATTTTGAAAATTTAAAAGTAAATTTGTGGGAATAGTTTCTTGATTAAAAGTCATTATGGAAATATATATGGCAGGAGTAATCAAAGATAAAAAGAAACAGAAAAAACGCAAGATTTTCAAAAAATTGACATTAATACTTTTGGTATAATCATCACTTATGGGATTTATAAAATCAGCTAAAAAGGTGGGAATAATTAAGGCATAAGGAGAAGTATCCATTAGAATAATTATTTTGCCAATAAGAAGAGATTTGCTAATGACGTCAGGTCTTTCTGTAATGCGAAATGCAGCAAAGACATTTTCATCATCCTTATGTAAAAATTGTTTTAATTCGCCAATATCATTAATGCCATCAATAACAATATTATTGAGTTTTTGTCTTACCTTTAGAACTAAGTCTTTCTCGACAATATTGTCGATATATAGAATATTGACCATTGTCTTAGAAAATCTTCCTATATTAAAGGTTTCATCTTTTAAATGCTCAGATTTTATTCTTCTCTTTATTAAACCTAAATTAGTTTGAAAATTTTCGTTTAAGGAGTCTTTAGCGCCATATAAAGTCGGTTCAGTACTAGGAGTTTCAATGGATCTTGTCAATTCTCCCTTAGTTTCGATGGCTATTATTTGTTCTTTGTTGATAATAATTGTAAAACCGGTTTCTAAAAATAATTTTAATTCATCATAAGATGAAATATTTTTTATATTGGGGCTGGGAATCAGTTTTTTTATATCTTTGGGGATACGGTAGACATTTGTAAATTTTAATATGTATTCATTTATCTTATCTTGACTTACTAATGTTTCTAAATAAATAACGTGAATGCTTTTGATGTCTTTTATGACTAAATCTGACACTTTTTGATAATCTTTTTTTATGTTTTCTAAGATTGACATATTATCACCAATAATATTATGTTCAAAAAGCGCGGTATTTATTTACTTTTGACAATAATTTTCTTATAATTATTTTAGGTGATAATATGAAAAAATTATTAGAAAATAGATTTGTTCAGATTGGCGCTACCGCTTTTTGTGTAATTGCAGCTTGTATCATTTTCTATTTTTGCATTGGAAGTATACCAATAGTTGTTAAATGTCTAGGGGCATTAATGAATATATTAATGCCGTTGATTTTTGGATTAGTTTTGGCTTATATCATGCATCCGATTGTCAATCTCTTCGATAAGAAGGTATTAACAAAGGTAGAAAATAAGAATGTGAGAAGAAATCTCAGTATCTTTTTTACAATAGTTATTATTCTTGGAGTTTTGGCGGGCTTAATAAGTGTTGTAATACCTCAGTTATTAGAGAGTATTCAGTCTCTTATAATCAATGCGCCATCATATTTTAAAGATTTGGAGAATGTGATTATTAATTGGCTAAATAATCCAACTAATGAATCATCGATTGTCGAAAATTACGATACTATAGCTAATTATATTATTAATGCTTTAAATAATGTCGCTGCTCCTATGGCGGATTCCGCAATTGGCAAATTGAGTAGTGGAGTATTTGGCATATTTAGTTTTGTCTTTAATTTAGCCATAGGTTTGGTATTTGCCGTTTATATTTTAGCTAATACTTCGAATTTTGCAGCAGGAATGCGCAAGACGCTTTATTCTATTTTTGATGTAGATAAAGTAAATTCTTTTATCGATGAAGTTAAACACATTAATAAAATATTTGTCAATTTTATGATTGGGAAAATATGTGATTCATCGATAGTTGCCTGTGTTACTTTCTTGTTTTTAGTAATATTTAAATTTCCCTATGCATTGTTAATTGCGGTTATTATTGGTTTAACTGATTTAATTCCTTATTTTGGACCTTATATTGGAACTGTTCCATCGGCACTATTGATATGTTTAGTAAGTCCTGTTAAAGCAATAACTTTTGTCTTATTTATAATAGTTTTACAGCAAATTGATGGCAATTTAATAACGCCACATATTCAAAAACAAGCCACGGGATTGCCAAGTTTCTGGGTTTTATTTGCCATTACTCTATTTGGTGGATTATTTGGTGTAATTGGTCTGTTGATTGGTGTTCCATGCTTTACAATTATCTATGAATTAGTAACAGAATTGATTAAAAAACTGTTGAAAAAGAAGAATTTGCCAGAGGAAACGGAATATTATATGATGATTGAGGGATTAGAACCGAAAGTAATAAAAGCTAAAAAAGTACTAGAAAAGTAATTCTTAGTGCTTTTTTTCTTGGAAATACTATGTTTTTTTTATGAACTTTGTTATAATGATGTTAGGGTGGAAATATGGAGAGCATATTTAATTTATTATTAAGTGATTTAGTTGAATATTTCATCTCAATTAATGAAAAACCGTTTAAGGCTAAACAGATTTTTGATTGGCTTTATAAAAAGCGCGTTTATGCTTTTAAAGAGATGAGCAATATCAGTAAAAGCTTAGCTGATAAATTAATTGCAAATTTTAGTATAGATATGCTAATCATGAAACGCAAACAGACAAGTAAATTAACCAATAAGTATCTATTTGAACTTGAAGATGGTAATCTAATTGAGGCTGTATTGATGCGACATGATTATGGAAATTCCATCTGTGTATCAAGTCAAGTTGGCTGTAATATGGGATGCTCTTTTTGCGAAAGCGGAAGATTAAAAAAGGTTCGCGACTTAGAGGCAGGAGAAATCGTTAGGCAAATACTCATGATTGAAGAGGATATTAAGGAACGTATTAGTTCGGTAGTCATTATGGGTATAGGAGAGCCGTTTGATAATTACGATAATATTATGAAGTTTATTCGCATTATCAATGATCCATTGGGTATTGCCATTGGTGCTCGTCACATAACGGTATCGACAAGCGGTATAATTCCCCGTATTTATGATTATGCAAATGAAGAAATTCAGACCAATTTGGCAATTAGTTTACATGCCCCTAATAATGACTTGCGAAGTAGAATCATGCAAGTTAACAAAGCATATAAGATTGAAGAGTTGATCATAGCTATCAGAGAATATATTGCTAAGACTAATAGGAGAGTAACTATTGAATATGTCATGTTAAAGGGTGTTAACGATTCGCTTCGGAATGCTTTAGAGTTGGCAAACTTAATAGAGGGGTTAAATGTCTATGTCAATTTGATACCTTATAATGAGACCAGTCATATAAAATATAAAAAAAGTAGTAATGAAGCTATAATGGCTTTTTATGATAAATTAAAAAAATGTGGAATTAATGTAACTGTACGCAAGGAATTTGGTGGTAAAATAGATGCTGCTTGTGGGCAGTTAAGAGCTAGTGAGGTGGAAAAATGAAATCGTTTTATATAACAGATTCAGGAAGAGTAAGAAGTCACAATGAAGATTCAGTAACTATTGTTAAAAATGCGGCATCAGAACATTTGATGATTGTTGCCGATGGAATGGGAGGACACAGAGCAGGTGAGGTGGCATCATCTATGGTGGTAACACAAATCGGTTCACGCTTCCAATCTTTATCGACTATTGGAACAAAGAAGGATGCCATTAGTTGGTTAAAAGAGAATATTAATGAGATAAATTCAAGTATCATTAAATATAGCGATGAGCATCCAGAGGCAATGGGACTTGGAACAACTTGTGTAATGGCCTTACTAACGAAGGAATTTTTAATGTTTGTCAATATTGGAGATTCTAGTGGTTTCGTCTTTAAAAATGGCAAATTACAAAAGATAACTAAAGATCATACTTTAGTTAACTTCTTGGTTGAAACAGGAGATTTATCGGAAAGTGAAGCAATTAATCATCCTAAAAAGAATGTCTTAATGAAGGCTTTAGGAGCAGCAGATCAATGTGAACTTGATATTTTTGAAGTTGAAACAGATGTCGATGCCATTATGTTATGCAGTGATGGTTTAACAAATATGTTAACTAAAGAACAAATTGAAAAAGTGTTAAACGAAGAAGAAATATCAATCGAAGATAAATTAATTAAGCTTATAAAAAAATGCAACGTTAGAGGTGGACAAGATAATATTTCAATAGCTTACTTAGTAAAGGATAAAGTAGTTAGGGAAAGTGGTGACGAAGAATGATAATGAAAGGTCAAAAAATAAATGACCGTTATCAAATCATTAAAACTATTGGCGAAGGCGGAATGGCTAATGTGTATCTTGCATACGATACTATTTTAGATAGAGATGTTGCTGTCAAAGTTTTGCGTGGAGATTTGGCAACTGATGAAAAGTTTGTCAGACGCTTTCAAAGAGAAGCATTATCTGCATCGAGTTTATCACATCCAAATATTGTTGAAGTTTATGACGTTGGGGAAGATAACGGATCTTATTATATCGTAATGGAATATATTGAGGGAAAGCATTTAAAACAACTATTAAAAAGACGCGGAAGTCTAACACTAACGGAAGTTGTAGATATTATGCTTCAAGTAACTGATGGTATGAGTGCCGCTCATGATTCTTACATCATTCACCGCGATATTAAGCCTCAGAATATCATGATTTTAGAAAATGGATTAATAAAAATCACGGATTTTGGTATTGCTATGGCTTTAAATTCTACCCAGTTAACACAGACAAATTCAGTAATGGGGTCAGTACACTATTTGCCACCAGAACAAGCTAGTGGCAAAGGGGCAACTATTCAAAGTGATGTATACTCAATGGGAATTTTAATGTATGAGTTGCTAACGGGAACACTTCCATTTAGAGGAGATAATGCTGTTGAAATTGCCTTAAAACACATTAAAGAACCCTTTCCAAGTATTAGGGAAAAACTTCCAAGTATACCTCAATCAATAGAAAATATTATCATGCGAGCTACAGCAAAAAATGTTAAAAATAGGTATACTGATGCTAAAGAAATGCATGACGATTTAAAGACGGCTCTAACTGATGCCCGTGCCACAGAGCCAAGATATACTTTTAAATATGCGGAAGAAGAGGGCGAAAATAAGAGAAGACCTGTGGAACCAACTAAGAAGGTTGAGGTAAAGGAAATTAAAGAGACGAAAGAAGAAGTAGTTGTTCCTGAAAAGAAGAAAAAAGAGGAAAAGAAATCAGCTAAAATAGAGGAAAAAGAAATGAAGAAGAAGGAAAACAAGATATTGCTTATTTTATCGATTATTTTTGTGGGATTAGTAGTAATTGTTACAACGCTTGTCTTCTTGATTCCTAAATTTACGGAAGTTAAAGAGGTCAAAATACCAGATACAATAATAAATATGAGTGTCGTGGATGCTGAAAGAGAATTAGAAAAAATGGGCTTAACAGTGGCTAGTGAAACAAAGGATATCGCATCAAGTGATATTGTCAGTGGAAATGTCGTTAGAACAAGTCCTTCGATTGGAAGAACAGTTAAAAAGGGTACGGAAATAACACTTTATGTATCAACGGGAGAAAATGGATATATCGTTGAGGATTTAAAGGGCAAGAATGTCGATGAAGTAAAAGCTGTTTTAGAGAAAATGTATAACTTGCTTGTTATAATTAAAAAGGAAGAGGCTGGTGTTGATGCCGTAGCAAACACGATTGTTAAATCAGAACCAGAGGCAGGTGCACGTCTAACAGAGGGACAGCAGATTATCCTTTATGTTCCAGATATGACGACTGTTTATCCAGATTTCACTAAGGGTAAGTATACTTTGAAAGAAATAGAGGCATGGTGTGAAAAATACGGCGTTGAATTGTTGCCAATCTATCAAGAAACTGATGAATATAAAGTTGGAACTATATACGATCAAAGTCAAAAGGCTGGAACACCTGTCGTTAAAAATTCATCTTTAACTATATATATTGCCGATGAATATGTCGATGATACAGGTCAAGATTTAGACATTGATCCAGGAGAATAATATGCAGGGACGAATTATTCGCATAATTAGTAATTTATATACCGTTGAAAGTGAAAATGAAGTTTATGAATGTCGTGCTAGAGGGTTATTTCGCACTAAAGAAATAACTCCTTTAGTGGGAGACATTGTCGAATTTAATGATGAAAATTATATATTAAGTATTAATTCTAGAAAAAATGAACTTAATAGACCCATGATTGCTAACATCGATTCGGCGATAATTGTGACGACATGTACAAGACCGGATTTTTCTCCTTTTTTATTAGATAAAATGTTGGTAAATATAACCTTAAATAATATCGATCCTATCATATGTTTTTCCAAGTATGATTTATTAGAAGAACAGGAGCAAAGGGAATTTGATAAATTAGTAGAATATTACAATAGCATTGGAATAAAAACACTAGTTAATCATGATATTAAAACCTTGGAAAAATATATAAGTGGAGGTACAGTTGTTTTGACAGGGCAAACGGGGGCAGGTAAGTCAACTCTTCTCAATGCTCTAGATTCGACACTTAATCTAGCAACAGATGATATAAGTGAGGCTTTAGGACGAGGGAAACATACAACTAGGCATGTAGAACTTTTTAAAGTAAAAGATTATTATATTGCTGATACTCCGGGTTTTTCAGCCTTAGATGTTATCGATGATATATCTAATATTCGCTTCGCCTTTCCCGAATTTGCCAATGATGAATGCAAGTTTCGCGATTGTCTACACAAAGGAGAAAAGGGCTGCCGAGTAGTTGAACAAGTTAATAATGGAGAAATATTGAAGTCACGCTATGATAGTTATAGGAAGATGGTGGAAAAGTGAAAGTATCAGTAACATTCTTAAAGTATAAAGAAAATTTAAAAAAAGTAATAGATGAGTTGGAAGAAACTAATGCCGAATTTTTACATGTCGATGTCATGGATGGAAAGTTTGTTCCACCAGTTGTTCTAACTGTTCCAGAGATTAAAGAGCATCTAATGCATACTAAAAAACCCTTAGATGTCCATTTAATGGTCGAAGAACCAAAAGAATATATAGATTTATTTGCGAATTGTCATACGGAATTTATTACTATTCATGCGGAACTTAATCAAGACATTCGCTTCTTGATAGATTACATTCATTCTAAAGGTATTAAAGCGGGAATTGCCATAAAATCCGAAACGACTATTGAAAGTATTAAAGCGTATTTGGAAGTAGTAGATTATGTTTTAATAATGGGAATTATTCCGGGATATGGTGGACAGAAGATGATTCCGGAAACAGTATCCAAGATTCACGAGTTAAAAATGCTAAGGGATGAAAATAAGTATCACTATGTTATATCCTTTGATGGAGGCATAAATAAAGAAACAAGACCATTGCTCGATGAATTGGATATTATGGCTGTTGGCTCGTTTATAACAATGAGCGATGACATGCAAGAGAGCATCAATATCATAAGATAGGTAAGCCTATCTTTTTTTATGGAGTACAGCATGTAGTAACAACATTTAAGAACTTATAAAAAATTATTGAAAAAACACTATACTTTTAGGATAAGAGTATGGTAAGATTTTCTTGTGATTATATATGCAATATGAAGTAGTATTAAACTTATTATTTATTTTTATCTTATATTCTTTTTTAGGGTGGTTGTTAGAAGTTATAACGGTCATCGTAAAAAAAGGGGAGTTTGTAAATCGTGGCGTAACAAATGGACCAGTGTGTACTATTTATGGTCTTGCAGCTCTTATCATAACAATTGTAACTAATAGCACTCCATCTTTATTAGCCATATTTATTTCGGGAATTGTCTATGGATCAGCCATTGAGCTAATAGCTGGAAAACTTTTAGAACGTGTTAATAAAAATAAATGGTGGGATTATTCAAATAAAAAATTAAATTTAGATGGCTATATATGTTTAAGATATTCTCTTATATGGGGGCTCTTATCAATTATCTTGGTTAAAATAGCTAATCCACTATTTTTATTCTTGTTTAATAGCATTTCTCTTTTCTTAAGAGGGTTAATAGTATTTATTTTATTAGGAATTATTATTGTCGATTTTATAACATCATTCGTGACTTTAAAGAGTTTAAAGGAAAATAAAATAGAAGATGTAACAAATCGCTTTGGCAATGCTATTTTAAAACATGTTTTAAAGAGATTAGAGAAGGCTTATCCCAATTTACAAAGTAGCAAAAAGGTGCCAAAGAAACGCGATGATAAAAAATTTGCCAAGGGAACGAGTTTTTATAAATTATTTTTAGTATTTATAATAGGTGGTACCATTGGTGATATTGTAGAAGTAATTTATTGTTATTTTTCAATGGGGTATTTTATGTCCCGAAGTTCTGTTGTATGGGGAGAGTTTTCAATTGTATGGGGCTTTGCCTTTGCTTTAGCAACGCTTTTACTATCCCGCTATCAAAATCGCAGTAATACTTATTTATTCTTTTTTGGCTCTATTATGGGTGGATCTTTTGAATATATCTGCAGCGTTTTTACGGAATTTTTCTTTGGTACAGTTTTTTGGGATTATTCAAAGATTCCATTTAATGTCAATGGAAGAATTAATTTACTATTCTGTTTCTTTTGGGGTTTTGCAACAGTTATATTTATTAAATTAGTTTATCCCTTTTTATCTAAATTAATCGAATCTATACCCAAAAAAGGAGGTACTATAGTTACGAATGTTTTAGTAGTTTTTGTCGCTCTGGATTTGCTCGTTACGGGATGTGCAATGCTAAGGTATAATAATCGTTTAGATGGAAAAGCGGCAAATAATAAAGTTGAAGAGTTATGTGATACATATTTTAATGATGAATACATGCGTAGTCGTTGGAAAAATATGAAAATTAAAAAAAATTGATATTTTATGATATAATTGATGTAGAGAATGTTTAATAGAGGGTACAGGATGATGAAAACTTTAAGAAAAAAAATATTATTTGCATCAATTATTTTATTGGCAATCTTATACATACCAGATCACCAATATAAAAGCATAGATATTCAGGAAGTCTTTAGTGAAAATGATAATGTTCGCATTTTTAATTATAGTTTAGGACAAGTCTTTATTGGCGATTATAATACGATTAAAAAAATGGTCCAAACAGCTGATGAGACCGATATCTTCATTGTCGATTATCGAAAAATTGATGATCCGGATATGCAAGTGATATCTTCCTATAAAATTAAAAATATTGATATTATAAATGAGATATTGGAAATTATGCTTTATTATGAAAAAACAGATCCAACTAATTGGAATAGAACACTTTCGTCTATGCGCAATGAGTGGGAGATGCATAATTATAGTTATTTTTTTCACTATGACGAGGATCGAACACGAGATGTTGATTTAAATAATGCTGATGAGAATAAATATCGTTCAGAAATATTGAGAAAAGTCTTAAGAAACTAAATTAGCAATTGCAATAAGATATATTTTGTTATAATATATGGAATATATAAATGAGCAAGGGGGAGTCTTATGAAGATAAAATACAATTTAGAATATAATTATTTTGAGTTTTATAATGAAGCGCAGGGTATTGTCAATTTTAAGCAAAGTGTATATAAGAATGAATATAGACCTATTAAAAACTATACATCTAATGGGGCATCTCTTGTAAAATTGACGGCAATAAGTTTTATTCTAATGGTAGTTTTTATGTTGATAAAAAAGGAATGGTTTATTACTAAATTATTGTCTTTCATTTTTGCAGCTTCCTTTGCCCTAACTTTTATATTTTATATCATCTTTATATCCTTTTATAATACGGAAAAAAATAGATGTCATCGTGGAGAGTTAACTATTAATAAAAATGGAATATTGGATACGAGTGATGATGGAATTCGCATTGGTCTTCCATGGCATTTAATTGAAGCTTTAATTATAACGGATAAGATAATCTGTTTTACTTCTAAAACTATGACATTTTTCTTTATTGAAAGTACACATGTTGATGAAGTATTGGAAGCGGTTCATACTTATGAAAAGGATTTAAAAATTATTGATAAGCGCTTACATCGATCTGTAAAAATAGATGAACATGCTGATAAAGAAGCAAAGACAATTAATGATGAGCAACATTCAGAAGAAAGTACTTCTGATGAAAAAGAAAAAGAGTCAGTTAAAGTGGAAGAAAAATCGGAAGAAAAAACAGAATTATTCTCAGAAGCAAAAGATGAAATAAAAAAGGATATAGAAGCGAATGATACGGAAGTTGAAGATAAAATAAGCGAATTGGAGGGGAATTAGATTTATAATTCCCTTTTTATATGTTAGAATAGGTTTCATAAGGTGATGACGATGCGCGATATAGATAAGTTGATGTACTCTTTAAGTAAATCGAAGTTTCGCAGTTCTTTTCATTTAAAAAAGTCAGATATTGCCTATATAGAAAGAATAGGTATGGATAAGATAAGACTTCATGCGTATGATTTTATCACGAAAAGAATTGCCCCAGCAGAAATAAAAAATGATGGAAAACAAACACCATATCATGGACATCCTGTCTTTATTGCTGAACATGCGACGGCCACTTGTTGTCGAGGTTGCTTATCAAAATGGCATAATATTCCTAAAAGCAAGAATTTAACAGAGGAAGAAATAGACTATATTGTCGCAGTTATTATGACATGGATTGAAAATGAGTATAAATTGGAGAAGTAAATATGAAAATAGATTATAGTGTTAGAAATTATGATTACTTAAAGCGCGATGGAAATTTGCAGGTTGAAGCTCAAGGAAAAGTTAAAAGTAAGAAATATTTTCCATACTTTTTTGAGGGAAAGACTAAAAAGATATTTAAACCATTGTCGAAAAGTAAACCTTTTTCAACGCCATATTTTGCCTATAGTGAAGTGGTCTGGTCGCATATTCTTCATACATTCTTTGATGGCAATATTCCTCTCTATCACTTAGCTATATGCAAGGGATATGAAGAAGAGGTTCCTAAATATCATAATTATGGAACAATTGTCGACAGTATTATAGATAGTGGGGAACACTTGGTCAATATCTATGAGTATTTTATGAAATATCCCGATGAACATGTAACCCCAGAAATATATGATTATGTCAATTATTGTCTATATTTTTATGACTATACATTCTTTTTTAAAAGTGAACTTTTAAAGAATAATTATGAATTGGCTTCAGAAATAGCGAGACAGATTCTCTATTCGATATTAAGAGGAGATCAAAATTACCATTATGAGAATGTTTCCTTTATTTTTAAAGGTAATAATTTGGACAGGGTAGCTATGCCGATTGACCATGAGTTTTCATCATTTTTTATGTATCTTGATCAAGAGATTCCCCATAATGGATTGGTTAGAAGGTACTTTTTCGAGATGGGTGAGCAACAAAATGAAGAGGAAAAATTTATTAGAAGTCTTTTGGGTTTTAATGAAAAAAAGAGTCCGATTATAAATAATATTGAAGTTATAACTAGTCTCTATCCCGATGTTGTTGAAAAATTCTTGGCATCTTTAGATGTGATGATTGAGTCCCAAGGACAGGAACCTATTACTTTAGAAAATCATGATTACTTAGGGGCTTTTAGCAGTGAAGATTATGAGGTGGGAATTCTACGTTATAAAGAAAATAACTTAGAGGCGGCCGCGAAAAGAGCCAGTAAAATTGTCAAAAGGGATGTAAGTGTTTGGGAAGTTAATGAAAAGTTAAATCAAGAAATATTAAAGAGTGCCACTTATCTTAAAAAAACTTTAGAAAATAAAATGATGAAATAGCAGGGAGAAGGCATTATGGAAAACGAGAATAAATTGATTAAAAGATGTAAATGGGTCAATGAGAAAAATGCGTTATATTTGAAATATCATGATGAAGAGTGGGGAGTACCTTCACATGATGATAAGTATCTCTTTGAAATGCTCATCTTAGAATCCTTTCAAGCGGGCTTATCATGGGAGTGCATTTTAAATAAAAGAGAGGCTTTTAGATTGGCATTAGATAATTTTGATTATAAAAAAATAGCAGCTTATGACGAAAAAAAACAAGAGAGTTTAATGAATAATAAGGAAATTGTTCGCAATAAAAGGAAGATATTGGCGGCCATTAATAATGCGCAAATTTTTATGAATATTCAAAAAAGCTATGATTCCTTTGATAATTATATATGGTCTTTTACAAAGGGAAAAGTAGTCTATGGCAATGGGGAGAATGTGACATCTTCTCTTTCTGATGAGATATCTAAAGATTTATCTAAAAGGGGAATGAAGTTTGTTGGTTCAACAATAATTTATTCCTATCTTCAAGCTATTGGCATTATTAATGATCATGAATCATCATGTTCTTTTCATTGATTTTAAGAGAAAGTTTGATATAATAAATGAAACATAGGAGAAATAGTATGGGAAAAGAAGAAATGCATAAGACTTATTTACAAAGAGATTTTATTAATAATTATCAAACAAAAAGCTAAAGATGTTGCCGATAAAAGTGACAATATAGGGATTTTTAAAAGATTAAAAGATAAAAAGGGTTGCAAAAAGGGTAAATAGCAAGTATAATCAAAGTATAAAAACGAGGAACAAGAGGAGTAAAATAATCTACTTATTAGGGAGGAAAGATCACTGACTGAAAGTCTTTCTTAAGGAACTTATTTGAAGGTAGCTTGGGAGTTGTTGTTCTGAATATAGTAGGAGCAAACGTTTAGCTCGCGTTAAGAGATTTGAGAAAAAAGTAAGGTGGTACCACGATTATTCGTGCTTTGGCGAGTCGTGGTATTTTTTATTTAGGGGGCTTTATGAATACGATAATAATTGATAAATATCTGATTTTGAATTCCAAAAGTGAGGTCTTGGTATTTATACATGAGGGCAAGGAAATAGATGATATTTTTCTTCCAAGAATGATCTATGGAGATGAAGAAGAAATCATCTTTCAACAAAAGATGATGGATTATTTATATCCACGAGTCATTAATGAAGAAAATGAGGTTTATCTATATGAACAGGAGCAGAAGACAACGGCTATTGGTGAAGATAACAAAAGATATCCGCTTATAAAGAATAAGAGATATCTCGCCTGCGCAGTTGATTTTGATGATTCATTAGTTTCGAATGTCAATGCTATATGTGGAGAATATAATATTATGCCAGTTTTATTACCTATACGATACTTAAAAAATAAGGCATGGAGAAATATTAAAGTTCCATGGAAAGCACGCAAGATCAATATCGATTTAGATCTGCCTAAGCCATTAAAAATATTAGAAATGAAATTAGATTATACAGAATATTAAAGGAGAGATAAAAATGTTAGAGACAAAATATGATTCGAAAAAAGTAGAAGAAAACAAATATAAGATATGGAAAGATGCTGGATACTTTAATTGCGGAGATAAGAATAAAGATCCATTTTGTATTGTTATTCCACCACCAAATGTAACGGGAAAGCTTCACATTGGACATGCTCTAGATGTGTCTATTCAAGATATTATTGTCCGCTATAAGCGCATGCAAGGATTTGATACGCTTTGGTTGCCAGGAATGGATCATGCAGCAATTGCAACAGAAGCTAAAGTTGTTAAAAAGTTAAAAGATCAAGGCATTGATAAATACGAATATGGTCGCGAGAAATTCTTGGAAGCTTGTTGGGATTGGACGCATGAGTATGGCGGAAATATTCGCGATCAATGGGCTAAGATGGGAATTTCTGTCGATTACCGAAAAGAGAGATTTACTCTAGATGAGGGATTAAATGCGGCGGTTACTAAAGTTTTTGTCGATTATTACAATAAGGGACTTATCTATCGTGGAGAGAGAATTATCAATTGGGATCCAGCAGCGATGACAGCACTATCTAATGAAGAAGTTATCTATAAGGATGTCGAGGGAGCTTTTTATCACTTGAAGTATTTCATTGAAGGAACGAGTGATTATTTAGATGTAGCAACGACGAGACCAGAGACGTTATTTGGCGATACAGCAGTTGCTGTTAATGCCGAAGATGAGAGATATAAAAGTTATATCGGCAAAAATGTTATATTACCAATTGTTGGTAAGGCTATTCCTGTTATAGCTGATGAACATGCTGATCCAGAATTTGGAACAGGTGTCGTTAAGATAACACCAGCGCATGATCCTAATGACTTTGAAGTTGGAAACCGTCATAACTTGGAGAGAATAGTTGTCATGAATCCAGATGCTACAATGAATGAAAATGCCTTTAAGTATGAGGGAATGACTCGTGAAGAATGTCGTGAAGCTTTGCTTAAAGATTTAAAAGATGCCGATTTATTAATAAGCATTGAACCGATGACGCATTCTGTTGGTCATTCAGAACGCACAGGTGTTATGGTAGAACCTTATCTTTCTAAACAATGGTTTGTTCGCATGGGCGATTTAGCAGCAAGAGTATTAGAAACGCAAAAGAAAAGTGATGAAAAAGTAAATTTCTTTCCCGATAAATTTGAGAAAACTCTTACACATTGGATGGAAAATTGTTTCGATTGGTGTATTTCTCGTCAATTATGGTGGGGACATAGAATACCTGCATGGTACAAGGATGAGGAAGTGTACGTTGGCGAGGAAGCTCCTACGGGAGAAGGCTGGGTTCAAGATAATGATGTATTAGATACTTGGTTCTCAAGTGCATTATGGCCTTTTTCAACATTGGGATGGCCAGAGAAAACAGAAGATATGGAAAGATATTTCCCAAATGATTGCCTCGTAACAGGGTATGATATTATCTTCTTTTGGGCAGCAAGGATGATTTTCCAATCTGAAGAAATAAATGGTACACGACCATTTAAAGATTTAGTTATTCACGGTTTGATTCGCGATAAAGATGGAAGAAAGATGAGTAAGTCTCTTGGCAACGGGGTTGATCCAATGGATATGATTGATAAATATGGCGTTGATGCCTTGAGATATTACTTAGTAACTGATGTAGCAATGGGAACAGATATTCGCTTTGACGAAGAAAAAATGGCAAGTACTTGGAATTATATAAATAAGATTTGGAATGCCTCTCGCTTTGTATTAATGAACATAGAAGGATTAAAGGAAGCACGCTTAGAAGATTTAAGTGATGAAGATAAATGGATATTATCTAAGTATGAGCAAATAATTGAATCGACAACTAAGCATATGGATAAATACGAATTCAACTTAGTGGGAACGGAAACATATAATTTTATCTACGATGATTTTTGTAGTAACTACATCGAATTTGCGAAATATAATATCGATAAACCAGCAACTAAATCGACATTATTCTGGGTATTATCGGGTATTTTACAAATTCTTCATCCATTCATGCCTTTCGTAACAGAAGAGATTTATGGCATGTTACCAATTAAAACTCATGATTCAATAATGATAAGTGAGTATCCAAAATATGATAAACAATTGGCATTCCCTGAAGAGGAAAAATTGGTTTCTCTAAAAATAGATTTTATCAAGGCTTTTAGAACTGTAAAAAATGATAATAATATACCTAAAGATGCCAAGGTCAATATTAATACGGATGATGATATTATCATAAAAATGTTGAAATTAGATAATGTTAGAACAGATGAGAAATTAGATATTAATGCTTATAATGTCAAGTCAGGAGAATATGAAGCTACTATCTATTATGAAAAGGTCATGACAGAAGAAGAGATAAAACTTAAAGAAAAACAAATAAATGATTTGAAAGCTTCTATTGAGAAGAGAAAAAAATTACTTTCTAATGAAGCTTATGTGTCTAAAGCACCAGCAGCATTAGTTCAAAAGGAAAGAGATACTTTAGCAAGTGAAGAAGAACTTTTAAAGAACTTAATATAAGAGGATCATTCCTCTTTTTTATTGTCATAATTTGACGGTCAATATCATACTATGTTATAATACGATCAATTCAAAGGGGAAGAGTTATGGAAAATATAGTAGATGTTATAAGAAGAGACGAAAAGAAGCAATGTGAAGATAAACGCAATATGCTTATCGCCGAAAAAATCAGACAAGTATTAAAGACAAAAATGTTAATAAATCAGAATATTTTAGCTCGTGAAAATAGTTATGGCACGATATCTTATGATAAATTTATGGGCCTTCTAGAGCATTTTAAAGAAAGATTAAGTACGGCGGAGAAATATTGCTGTGAAGATATAGAAAAAGAATACCAGGATTTTTTAAAACAGTACGAGAATAAAGTAATCTTAAAAGAGCATGAAATAGATCAGCTTTTAGCTTATGTTAAGAGCTCTATTATGCGTTTTGGTATACCACAAAATCAAGAAGAGTATACGAGCAATAGTTTAGTAAAATATGCTTTACTTATGTTAGATGACTTTATAAGGGAATGCTATGGTGAGGAAGATAAGGAGTTAGGAACTTGGATTGATTTTATATGTTCAAGAGAAAATGCAGGTTTCTATGATAAAACTAGCGAAATCTATAGATTAAATGGCGAAGGCGAAGAATATTTTACTATCAGTGATTATCATAAAAAAATATATGCAATAGATGTAGATGGAGAAATTAGTATTAATGAACATGTAGATTTTTCTAATGTGTTATATCGCGATGATTTGTATTTAGGATCTATCAGTTTAAATGGAGAGAGAAGATTAACTATTTTATCTAAGAGAGATGGAAGTTTCTATCCTGTATTTTTCGATAAAGAATGTGGAAATTATTCAGAAGAATTTGAAAGACGTTTAAATTTAAATGCGAAAGCTTTTATTCCTCTTTCATCAGCCTTAAAGCATTATGGTATGCCTCAACTTATTGAACCTTTATATGATAAGTTGATGCTTGAATATGTAGCACTTGCTATGAATGATAAAGAATTTGATACATTTGATTTATCATTTGCCACTAATAATATAGAACCATTTAATGAGGATATTGCAGCCGATGATTTGTATTTATATTATGTTAAAGTAGCCAATAAAAGGGAATGTGGCATTATGCACAAGGGCAAGGATACAATAGTAGAAAATTCTGATGATAGATTATTGATTAAATTAAATGATGCATTAGAACTTCTTAGATTAAATTATTTAGTAGAGAAATCATATGATTATCGCAAATTGGAGTATATATTAATGTCTATTAGCGAAGGAAAAATGCCGAAGATAGTTATTGACGAAAAGACACCAAATGTTAATTTGCAAAAATGTTAATATAACAAAATAATCTTATTGACATATTTAGTTTTAAGTAGTATTATTTCTTTAATAACTTTAGGGAGGAATGTTTATGGAAGTAAAAATTTGCAGTAAAATAGTTATTTCTTCTTGTATAAATGTTTCTTTTATATGTTTACAAACGACGGTTTAATGCTGTCGTTTTTTCTCATCTAGGGAGGTGTATTTATGACTTTAGAATATCTATTAGAGCTAATTCACAATTATTCAACTGAGGATAAGGAACTTATTATTCGCGCCTATGAATTTGCCAAAGTATGCCATAAAGGAGTATTGCGCAAAAGTGGAGAACCTTATATAATTCATCCCTTATCAGTTGCCTGTATTTTAGCCGAAATGCATGCCGATGCCGATACTATTGCGGCGGGGCTTTTACACGATGTCCTAGAAGATTGTCAACAAATTACCAAAGAGGATTTAGCACGTACATTTAATCCAACTATTGCTCAATTAGTTGATGGTGTAACTAAGATGAAAAAGAATCACTTTAATAATGATAAAGTCTTAACAGCGGCAGCAAATACGCAAAAACTCGTTCGTGGTTTAGGACAAGATATTCGCGTAATTATTATTAAACTAGCGGATAATTTACATAATATGCGTACTGAACAGTATCAGCCACCTCATAAACAGATAGAACATTCCCGAGAGACAATGAGTCTTTATGCTCCGTTTGCTCGTCTAACGGGAGCTTATAAGTTGATGAGTGAATTAGAGGATTTGAGTTTTTCCTATCTCGACCCTGAAGGATACAAAGAGATGGATGATTTAATTAAGTTTGTGGCGAAAGAATATGAAGAGGAAAAAGAGCAGATATTAATTGAGGTTGCACAAATGTTAAATTCGAATAATATCTCTTATAATATTAAATCACAAATTAAAACACATTATGAATTACATCGCAAATTATTAACTTATGGTTCATATGATAAAATTCATGATTTATATGGCATTAGAATTTTGCTTGATGATGTTGAAAGTTGTTATAGTGTCAAGGCAGAATTAGAAATGATGTTTAAATATTTAGAAGAGAAGGGGAAAGATTATATTAAAAGGCCAAAGACGAACCGCTATCGCTCTTTGCATACATCTATCGAATCGCCCAATGGTTATAATTTCCAATTTCAGATTAATACTCCTGAAATGCAGATGATAAACTCCTACGGTTTACCTGCTTATTGGAGTTTGTTTAGCGGGCAAAAAAAGGAAGTTGTTGCTCAGGTAATGCAAAATGATTTTAAAAGATTTCCTTGTTTTTCGATATTAAAAGAAATGGCGAGAGCTAATCAGTCTCCAGAATCTTATGTTAGAGAGTTAAATAATGATGTGTTGATTGATAAAGTATATGTCTATACACCAGCAGAGGATGTTATTGAACTTCCCATTGGTTCGACGCCGATTGACTTTGCCTACAAGATTCATTCGGATATTGGCAATACTATAACAGGTGTTCTAATTAATGGTCAAAGCGAACGTCTTGATTATAAATTAAAGAACAAAGATGTCGTCAATATTCTTTATGATTTATCTTTATTGGATGCCAAGGATCGTCCAGATTATACGGATATGTGCAAAACCGAACAAGCAAAACGAAAAATTAAAGAGCATCGAAAAACTCTTTTACTCCAAGCTGATTAATCAGCTTTTTGTTTTCAAGATAATATATTTTTGGTAAAATAAAGTATACTACCTTAAAGGATGATATCAATGGATTTACTAAAAATTGGCGAATTTATCATGAAACTTCGCAAGAAAAATAAATTAACGCAAAATCAACTTGCATCTTTAATTTTTGTAAGTCGTGAAGCAGTAGGAAAGTGGGAAAGAGGGATTAATGCACCAGATGCCCATTCTCTAATTTTGTTATCAGAATTATTCAATGTAAGTGTCAATGAAATAATAGCCGGAGAATTTATCAATGATTCTAATAAGGAAAGAATTAATACTTTAGCACTTAATATTACCAATAAAAGCGAGAAGAAAACTAATAAAAAACTAAAATATATTTTCATAAGTGGAATTATATTGATAATATTATTTTTTCTAACATACTTTTTATATAATTTTAATTCTATGCGCATTTTCATTATTACAGGAGAAAATGAAAAATTTAGTTTATCACAAAGTTTAGTTGTCATTTCTAAGCAAAAGAGTTATATGCAAATCGGCAGTATAATAAATAAAGAAACAAAAGATAATATTGCTAGTGGAAAAGAATATAAGATAAGCGTTTATTATGAAGATGATGAAGAATATAAACTGCTATTCTCATCTACAGGAAGTGAACCTTTATATATCAATCTTAATCATCATGAAGAAGAAAATGCAGTGAATCTTCTTGCTATTATTGATAATCTCTATTTGGAAATTGAAGATGAAAAACAGATATCGAAAATGAAACTTAATGCGCGGTTGGATTATATCAATAATCAGTTATTCTCTTATAAAACATATAATGAGTTGGATGATAAAATAGAGGATGTTGAGCCTCTCAATCTGGAAGATTCATCAAAAATAGGAACTGAGACAAATGATGATTGGATTTTTATTGAACCTGTTGAATATGAAACTGATAATAAGAAAATATCCTTATCGGCTAATTGTCTAGAAAGAGAAAATTTGTGTCGCATAATATTTACGACAGTTTGGAAGAAAAATCCTCATAATAGAAGTTATGATATTATGGGAGTAAGATTATCAGATACGATTTTCTTAGATGATAATTTTTCAACTTTTTCCGATCTAGGATTAGAGCCATTATATAGTTATAATTCGCATAGAGGTTATGCTGCTATTTATAATTTATTAGATAGCAAAATCAATTCAATAACTCAAACATTTAATGTGGAATATCGAGGTTCTATCTATGCTACTTATCAGCATGCAAGTAAAAAGATTAAATTTGAAGATATCAAAGATTTTAAGTTTAGTTCAACGGGATATGGCGAAGTATTTGCTTGGGAAAATGAAAAAAATCAAGCGTCATTTGATGCAATGCCAGGTATTAAATTAATTTTAAAAGAGGAAAAATAATTCTCTTTTTTTTAATGTTTCATATAATTTATTGGTGGTTAACATGTTTCAAAATAATTTTAAAAATCGCGTATTAGTAATATTCTTAGTAGTTATTCTTTTGTTTATTTTAATTATTGGGAGAATTTTTTATATTCAGGTCATTAAGTATGATGAATTGAATGAACTAGCTAATGATTTATGGAGTAGAAATCTTCCTATAACTGCTGATCGAGGATTGATAACGGATAGAAACGGGAAAGTTCTTGCCGATAATATTACGACGACTTCTCTGGTCGTGGTTCCCAATCAAATTATCGATAAAGAGAAGGTTGCTAGGGATTTAGCAAAAATTTTAAATGTCAGTTATGAAGAGATGTATAAACATTTAAATAAGAAGACGAGTATTGAAAGAATCCATCCCGAAGGAAGGCAGTTAAGTTATGAAATAGCTGATAAGATAAATAACTTAAATTATGATGGAGTATATCTTTTAAAGGAATCAAAGAGATATTATCCCTATAAAACTTTGCTATCTCATGTAATTGGGTATGTTGGAATAGATAATCAAGGATTGTCGGGAATAGAGGCTTATTATGATTCCTATTTAACTGGGGCGAATGGTTCGATAAAATATTATTCTGATGGCAAAGGAGCAAGAATAGAAAGGGCTAGTGTATATGAACCAAGTCAAAGTGGAATGACTTTAGCATTAACAATTGATTTAGATATCCAACTAGCTGTTGAAAGAGAATTAGATAATGTTGTAAGTAAGTATAATCCGGAACAAGCTTTAATTGTCGTGGCAGATCCTAAGACAGGGGAAATACTTGCGATGTCATCACGCCCAAATTTTGATTCAAATAATTATCAAAACTATAATCTAGAGACCATTAATCGGAACCTTCCCATTTTTAATACGTATGAACCAGGTAGTACTTTTAAGAACGTTCATACCATACAATGACCTGTATTTATAAGACTTTTTTAAATAAAAATTTCTTCTCTCACAAGAAGATTTTTTTATTTTAATGGTAAGAAAAAATTTCCCTTTCTCCCTTTTTCCCGCTTTTTAGAATTTCATAAAACTACTCGTATTATTATTTATCAATTTAATAAGTTGTGTAGCAAAAAAGGAGTTATTTTTTGAATAAGTATGTGTTATCATTCCCACCGTGATATGTATCTATTACTTTAATTTATGAATATATATCAGAACCCCAAAATAATAAAAAGGAATTAGGGGTAAAAGGAAAGTAGTATGAAATTTATAATAAAAAATTTAGTTAAAGCAGATGATAAAGGCTTTAACTATGAGTCTTGAATTTAAGTATAAGAAATATTGTTATATCGATCCATTCGATATGGTAAACGTAACGTATATGGGAAATATAGTTGAAGCAAAAAATATAAAAAATATTAATACAGAATGTCGAATATTAAAATTAAAAGATAATAAGTTTAAAGATAAGGCAACTGGAGAAATAAAAGATTGTAAGAAGCAAATAGAAAATCGTAGTCAAGGAGATATCTCCTTAAGAAGAACTAGAAGAGATATAGGAAAAGTTATAAATACTAATTGTAGTAATGAAAATATGAAGAGATGTATGTTTGTAACATTAACTTATAAAGAAGCCATGCAGGATACAAAAATACTTCAAAAGGATCTAAAAATATTTGTTAGAAAGTTTAGATATCATTACGGTCAAGATATACAATTCATTATGTTGCTAGCACCACAGATAAAAAGAAAAGATGCATGGGCGTGGCATATTCACACTATATTTATTTTTCCAAAGAAAGCACCGTTTATTGATAATAAGGATATACAGAATCTATGGGGTCATGGTATCACTAATAGTCAATACAAGCTCTACGATAAAATCAAAAATCTTGCTGCGTATTTTATAGGTCATTTAAGAGATATGCCACTAGAAGAAGTAATAAAAGCAGGTATTCCCTATGATAAAAAAGATATTAAAAAAGTTTGGATCAATTATCAAACTGGAGAAAAATTGGATAAGCCACTTCTTATAGTAAAAGGTGCTAGAACAAAGTATTATCCACCAAATTTTAAAATACTTCGTAAGTCAGAAAAACTTGATACGCCTAGAAAAGAAAGAAAAAAATATCATGAATTAAGAAAAGAAGTTGGGTATCGAATTCCAACTTCCAGTAGTACACTCCAGATTACAGATAATGAAAATGGTTGGAGTAACACAATTAAAACCGAGGAGTACAACCTTAGCATAGGCACTACTTTAAAACCTAACGCAAGAGATTTGAAAGCAATTAACTACATCAAACAACAACAAGAAAAAGAAATGAAAAATTTTACAACAGACGAGCTTAATTTCTAATTGTTTGTCCTATATTAATATATACGATTTGGGAGTGTAACAATTTAAAGTTATGCTCTTTTTAAGTGATTAAATAATATCATTGAATATTTAGCGTTTATTTTTAGTTTTAATACGCTCTAATTATCATTTAAGTGTAACTGATGTAGAAAAGTGTTAAATTCGTTAATTTGATGTGTTTAACGAAGTGTTTTAAATTGTTATTATTCTTACACATTTGAAAAATGTGTAAGAACGTTTTTCAAATGTGTAAGTGATAATTAAAAGATTTTTATATATTAATATGAAAGATGTATTACTAGGGAGTCAAATGGAAGATAAAATTAGAAAGTTAGAACAAGAAAGAGATTATATACTATCTATTACGGAAGATAAAAGATTAAGTAAGAATAGCACTATTCATTCTAGAATTAAATGTTTTTATAATAGAAGAATTAGTATGTTAAAGAAATATGGTGTTGAATATGCTCTACAATTAAAACAAGTAAGAGATAAGATAAACGAAACTAATCAAAAGAAGTATGGGTGTAATTCAATTCTAGGTAATAAGGAATTTCGTGAGAAGTATAATATTAATACCAACTTTCAAAAACTAGAAGTGAGAAGAAAGACAAAGCAAACTAGTATTATGAAGTATCGTGTATCACATCCACAGAAAAGTCCTATTATTAAAATGAGGATAAGAAGAACTAATTTATTAAGATATGGTACTCCTAACGGTAAAGGTAAAAGGAAATGTTATGAAAATAAATGATAGAAGCAAAGGAACTATAATGAATAGCAACAAATTATTTGAAAAGTTAGATAAATTAGATAGTTATACTGTCGGAGATCCTAATGAAGAAATCACAATATCTAAAATTTCGTTATTTAATAAAAATAAAAATTTAGAAATTAATTTACTTCTTTTACCTGATAAATCATTAAAAATATTTAATATAAACGATATAGTAATTGGATATCTATATTTTCAAGATAGTGATTGTGAAAGTTGTTTTAATGAGTTTTTTGATAGTTTCAATACTGATGCAGACAAAGATAAGATTAGTACGATAAAAATAAAGTATCCAGCTGAAGATTTAGTACAGGTTAATGTTAGTTAGAACTCATTAATATATGAATTAGATAGTGGTTACAATATTCTATTGTTTATGGGAACTCTATTTAATGAAAAAGGAATTTAAAATGGTAAAGTTATTTGAAGATGTTCTTAATTTGTATAGTGATAATTTAAATCAATTAAGTGAAGAAAGAAGAAATAGATGTCAAAAGTTAAAACATTTTGTTAATAGTGAAAACAAGTTAAATGAAGCTAATATAAAAGATTTAATTGACGATAGTAAAAGTACAGACGCTAAAAGAATTGAACTATCTAACACGATTTATAGTGTTTATAAAGGTGTTGACTCGGACGGAACTTTGTTATTTGAAAGTGATAGTCAAACTAGAAGTGGTATAGTTCATAAGCAAAGAATATTTTATGAGGGTTTCTTTAATCTACTTGATAAGGTTGATGAGAACGAAGAAATTACAGAAGGAGATGTAATCAATATACTAACTGGAGATGTCTATATTGACTGTAATTGTGAATCGCATCTATATTGGGGTTTTGCTTATAAGGCATTTAAAAATGATTATGGTTTAAGAAAAGAAACAAGAGAACCTAAGAAAAATAATGTTTCCTTGAATGGTAGTGCTTGTAAGCACGCTTTAAGTGTTTTAGAGTTAATTAATCAATCAAATACTTTATATGAAGAAATAGCGAAAGATCTAAATGTCCTATTTCAAAAGTATAAGAAAAGGAGCAAACTTGAATTACGATAAAAAAATTTTAGATATAATTAAAAATGAGGTAGCAACTTATTATCATATACCTATTGAATATCTTAATAGGCGTATTACAAGAGATGAAAGAAAGAAAAACGTTACAAATGCTAGACAAATGGCTATATATTTATCAATTGAGTTAACATCAATTGATAGAGTTATTATAGCAAATTCATTTGGAATATATGATACTGATACAACAAGTGCAAGAGCATTTATTATATATCTTTCTGCTGATTTTTCTGAGTATTTTAGTAATCATGACAAAAATTTGGAGATAGAAACTAATAGAATAAAATCAATATGTGAGAAGAAGATAAAACAACTTAAAAAATAATGGTTATAGTGAAATACTACGCCACTAGAAAAATATTGATAAAAATTAGAATAGCGATGTGCTATTTTTTCTTTTTTTATGGGATAGTATACTGGAAAGAGAGGTTTTTTATTATGGATCAAGAAGCAGAACAAGAAAGTTACTTGGATAAGAAATTCGATGAATACTATGAGAACTACGATATGTATATGAAAACCTATGTTGTACTTGAAGTATATGCAAGACAGTTAGCAAGCTATTTTTATAGAGGTTTGTTAGTTGCAAATGAAACTCTAATACAGTATGTTGAAAGTATTGGAGATGCTTTTAATGTAGGTTTTGATTTTGAAGAAATAAGGGATCGTGTAGAAGAAATACTAAAAATAAAATATAATCTTGAAATTACTAACGATAAGCCTTTAGAAATGAAATTTTGGAAATGGTTATAAGTTATGGAAAAATTAGAACTTGATGAGAAATATATTTTAAAAAGTATGATTAGTTTAGGTCATAAATATGATACCTATAAAATATTTACTGATTTCGTAACAATGGTAGCAATCACTATTAATAATCGGTTAAATTACAGCGGAGAAAAAGAACAACAATATTTAAAAATTATTAATCAGTACACCGAAGAAGAACAACAAATATTTATTAAAATGTTTGCTAGCTTAATTAATAGTTTAGATAACGTACAATTTAATGATGTTTTAGGCAAAGTATATGAGGAATTAAATTTATCTAATAAGTTTAAAGGACAGTTCTTTACTCCACCTCATTTATGTGATTTAATGGCTAAAATTACTCTTGATAAAGATGTGAAAGAGCAAATAAAAAATAAAGGCTATACTAGTGTAAGCGATCCTGCTTGTGGATCTGGCAGATTGTTATATTCATATTTAAAAGAGATGCGTTTAAACAATATCGATTATAGTAAAAAGGTGTACGTTGAGGCACAAGATGTTTCTGAACTATGTTGTTATATGACATATATTCAACTAAGTTTGTATGGTGCTAATGGCAAAGTAGTTATCGGAAATACACTTTCAAATGAAATTAGAGATGTTTTATATACTCCATTTTATCTTATATTTCCTATAAAAGAAAAGATATAGAAATGTGAAAATCTATATCTTTTAATTTTCTTTAAATAATAGGTAGATTGGAATTTGTAATGCATCTGCTATCTTACCTACTGTTTCTATTGAAAATGTTTTATCTTTAACAGTACTCTCAATTTCTGAAATAAAATGCATTGAAAGTTCGCTTAGATCTGCTAATTGTTGCTGTGTTAAATTTTTCTCAAGTCTATATTTGCGTATGTTTTTTCTACATATATCGTAGTAGTGCATGCTAGATTTTAATCGTGTCATAAGCCCCACCTCTCTGTAAATATTTTCCCATTTTTACAAAGTAAAGTATTGGGGTGAATGGCACTGTACAAAAACGTTTTTTTAGTGTATAATATTAATGAAAAAGAGGTGCATTTTATGAAAGAAAAAAATGATTTAAAAAAGGAGAAAAGGAAGAAAGGAAAATTAAAGAAAATTCTATTGATTATTTTATTAATAATTGTAGTTCCTATTATTGTGTTCTTTGGTTATAGGTTCATTAGTACTAAAATTAGTAAATCTAATTCAGAAAAATTTAATAATAATTTGAATGAACTCGCTAAGGAACGAATTGATTATGTATTTATCGAGATTAACCCATCACTTGTATTAACTGTTAAAGATAATAAAGTAGAAGATATAAGTTGTTTAAATGATGACTGTATGACTATCTATAATGAATTAAATGTCAGAGGAAAAAATATTAATGATAGTATTGATACTA
>CAJTKV010000018.1:29608-37482 GCA_910577075.1 uncultured Bacilli bacterium | reverse complement strand
ATACTTAATTTACTCTTTTGTTGCACTTGACTTTTTAATTTAGAAATAACTAAAAAGAGACTATTTTTTCTTTTTAGTCTCTTTATTGTTGTTTTTTAGTAAATCTCTTATCTCTTCTAGCAAGAGAACATCTTCTGGTTTAACAGGTGCACTTTTCTCCTCGGACTTAGAAGGCTCGGGCTTTTTTCCCATGTTCTGTAAGAAATTCATGAATTTAACGATTAGGAAAATAACAAAGGCCATGATGATAAAATTGATGACATCTGTAATGAATGCGCCATATGTAAGTTCAAGTTTGCCAATACGCAAGACGAATTGATTAAAATCTACCTCACTAAAACATCCCAAGATTGGGGAGATGATATTAGTCGTTAAACTCGTAACAAGATTCTGGAATGCTGCTCCAATTAAAACACCAACAGCTAAATCCATAACGTTTCCTCTTAAGATAAAGGTTTTAAACTCGTTAATGAATTTGGAACTATTCTCTTTTACTTTTTTTACTTCTTCTCTACTGCTCATAATTAATTATCCTCCAATATAGCCTTAATTCTTCTTACACCAGCGGAACTTGCTTCCTCTTTTTTGATAGTGAATTTACCAAGTTCACTAGTATTTTTTACATGTGGGCCACCACATAATTCCTTAGATATATTGTTACCAATCGTGTAAACAGTTACGATATCAGGATATTTTTCGATGAACATACATTCAGCACCAGAATCAAGGGCTTCTTCCTTGCTCATTTCTTCAACTTTTACATCTAATCCTTCTTTTATCCATTGGTTTACTAATTCCTCGGTCTTTATCTTTTCTTCATCACTTAATTTATGATCACAGGAGAAGTCAAAGCGAAGACGTTCTGATGTGATGTTTGATCCCTTTTGGTGCACATTGGAATCAACAACTATTTTTAAAGCGGCATTGAGCAAATGCGTGGCTGTATGATATTTTGTTTCGATTTCTGAGTTGCCTGCCAAACCGCCTTTAAACTTGCCAGCTGATGCGGTTCTTGAAAGTTCTTGATGGGCTTTGAATTTTTCTTTAAACCCATCTCTATCAACAGTTATTCCACGCTCATTTGCTAATTCACATGTAAGCTCGATTGGAAAACCGTAAGTATCATATAATTTGAAGGCCAAATCTTTATCAAGAACCTTATTATCTAGTTTACTTACAATTTTTTCAAATTCTCTTAATCCCTTTTCTAGGGTACGATTAAATTTAATTTTTTCATTAGCTAATACTTCTAAGACGATATCGTGGTTAGTTGTAAGTTCACTATAGTACTTCTTGTATAAATCCATTATGCATTCGGCAATTAATTGATCCCAATTGGAGTTAATATCGATTCCTAAACTCTTAATATGGCGGATAACTCTTCTTATCAATCTTCTCAAGATATATCCTTGATCAGTATTGCTTGGTTTTATTCCAGCAGGATCAGCGCTTATAAAGACAGCTGTACGCATATGATCAGCAATGATACGCATACTTTTTTCATTACCATCATAGTTCAATCCCGAAATTTGCTCAATTAACTTGATAACGGGAGTCCAAATGCTAGTCAAGTAATTATCCATTTTTCCCTCAAGGATGGAAACAGTTCTCTCATAACCCATTCCCGTATCGACATTTTTTGATGGAAGCTCAATGACCGTACCGTCCTCACACTTCTCATATCCCATGAATACGTCATTCCAAAATTCTACCCAACGCTCATCGTTTGGATCAAAGACATCGGGTGCAGGTTCATCGCTTCGCCAATAAAACATTTCTGAATCGCCACCACATGGTCCAGTCTCGCCAGCTATCCAAAAGTTATCAATTAATTTTGCAATTCGTTCATCTTTTATTCCCAAAGATAACCAAGTATTGTAGGCTTCTTCGTCAAAAGGAATAAACTCATTTCCTTTAAATACAGACACAGCTAATTTTTCTACAGGTATTTTTAGTACAGTAGTTATAAATTCATAACTCCATGTAATTGCCTCTTTTTTAAAATAATCGCCTAAGCTCCAATTACCTAACATTTCGAAGAATGTATGATGATATGTATCTCCTACTTCATCAATATCATTTGTGCGAATGCATTTTTGATAATCACATAGTCTCGTTCCATATGGATGTGGTTGTCCCATTAGATATGGTACTAAGGGTTGCATTCCAGCGGTATTAAATAAAACTGATGGATCATTTTCTGGTACTACTGGAGCACTAGGAATCTGTTTGTGTCCTTTTTCTACAAAAAAATTTATATATAAGTCTTTTAAATTCATTAAAAATCATCCTTTTCCTTTAAATCATTTTATCACGAAATTCTCTTGTATTATATAATGTTTTTATTATTAATGCTATATTTTTTACTCAACATAGCCCTAATTTACATAGGAATCCCTCTTTTTCTTGAATATTTCCTATGCCGATATTCGAATTACTGATGATATAAGTTGAAGATCCTGAGCGATAAGTGATAACGGGAATATACTCTTCTTCCTTTAATTCCTCATAATTTGAGCCATAATTGCTCATGGAAAACTCATAGATATTTGATTCTGAGAAAGTAGCATCATCTAGACGCATAAAGTAATAATTGGGCAAATTTTCATCACGATTATAACTCCTTTGACTTTCAATTTGAAAGCCATAGGCATTGGTTATATTATAGTTATTTAGGGTCTTGATGTCATTTTCGTTGATATGCTTTACCACTAAATTAGATACATTATTTTTCGAACGATCTAATTCATAATAAGTTATCTTTTTTTCCAATTCTAATGTAGCTGTTATGTTAAATTCGTAGTGGTATTTAGATGATACTATCTGCAAGGATGAGGGAATACCGTTTTTCGTACCAATTAAATAAATCACAGAATCTTGGCTAAAGTTACTTAGAAAATTTTTGACATAGTTGTAATTATAAAGTCCTTGATACGTTATGACATCGGTTATGGTAAGTTTTTTACTATTTATTAGGGAATCTAGGGATAAATCGGATGGCAAGACCTTAATATAATCGGCATGAATATTATAATTTAAGTAGTAATCCTCATAACTTAATATGGCACTGTTGCCAATGATATCTAATTCAGCTAGCCGATTATGCATATAATCGTTATATTCATTAGTAATCTTATCAGAATTAATATCATCACCTAACATTTTATTATCAATTGCCATTATATGGCGATTTTCCTTCGTCGTTAAATGAGCAATGTTCGAGCATTCTTCCTTGGAATCGATTTTTTGACATAAATAATCAATAGTAAAATAGTTAAGTTTTGTATTATATTTTTCTTGGTAATAGTCTTCCATGATGGGAAGAGTTACTTTCAATAAATCAGACTTGATGGCTTCCGAAAAGAAAAATAAAAAGACAAAAAGGGAAATGCCGATTGTTCCTAAAATGCTTCCTACGATAATAATAAGGTGCTTATTTTCCTTTTTATACTCGGCCATTTCCTCTTTTTCAGCATCAGTCATATATTCTTCTAATTCTTTTTCTTCTTCATCTTCATCAAAAATAAGATCTACTAATTTTACTTTTTCCTTGGGCATGGCAGCATCGACTTCTTGCTCTAAGGCCTTTTCTTCCTCGTCCATCCTTTTTAGTATTTCTCTTTCCTCTTTGCTTTTAAAAAACAACATATGCTTCACCTATTATCCATTATAACAAAATAAAAAGACTTGTAAAAGTCTTAATAGTTAATGGTTCTATTGAGAAATTCTTTACTATGAATATATAAACCCGTATAGCGGTCATAATAGACGCTTAAGAAATGATTAATATTATCGACAACATAATCCTTAATTTTTAATTCTTTAACCGATTCAATATCGACGAGATAATACATTCTCAGCATCTTGCGCGTTTTTTCGTCATAGATAATTTCGTTGGTTCGGCAGTTGCTGCAGAGATATCCACCGACATCAGGATCAATTGTAATGATATTTTTCGTACTACCACATTTAGCGCAACTATTTAGACTTATTCCTACTCCGAGATAATCGAGTAATTTGATTTCTAGAATATTCATCATTACTTTGGGATTTAATCCAGCATCAATTTTCTTGACAGTAGCCATATACATGTTATAAATATCCTTAGAGTTATTTTGCTTAACGACTTGCGTAACTAACTCCGTTATATATGTCAAATAGGAGATAAGTTCTAAATTGGTCTTAATATTATTGAAATTGTCGAGTAAAACTCCCTCTTTAAGAGTAGATAGACGATTTTCATTGTAGTAAATAGTAAATTCCCCATAGATTAATTTTTGAGAAACAGTTCTTAGGGGACTTTTTAAGTTTTTACAACCCTTGGAAGTAACGCCAATTATTCCCTCTTCTGTTAGGATATTTAGTATCTTAGAATTTTCCTTAAAGGCAGTTTCTGATACGACGATTCCTGTAATACTTTTAAGCATAATATCACTTCTTTTTATATTCTAAATAGTATTTTATTTTGCCGGTTTTTTTAAATTTTTCCCAAGCTTCCTCTTTTGTCATAATTTATACACCCTTTCTATTTATATAATGGGTGGATTATTTATAGTTTATTCAAATTATTGGCGCTTTTAGCAGTTTTTTCCGGTAAGGTTATTAAGCCGTCTACCAAAAGTCCCCAGATGTCTTTAAATAGCTTCACAGAGTATGGCCAATTCATCTCTTCAATGTAATCGATAATGCTATCGCGTTCGACTTTATCCATATTAGGAAATGAATATTTTAATTGAGCAAGGAAAGATTCGCGATCAGAAAATTTACCGGCAATGGTTAATTCTCCCAAAAAGATGCCGATTTTATTGGCTTTTCCTACGGGAAGATATGTTCTTAAAATTTTGCGAACTTCCTTTATGTCTTTATCAGTTAATTTGTAATAATCATATAGACTCATGCGACGATTTTCGGTGCCATAATAGACGCCTGATTCGTAGTAGTCCTCTAAAGTTTTGGCTAAGTGCTTGCGCTCCTCGGAAAAAGAGGCATCTTTAGCTAAGAATTTTTCATATAGATCTTTTAGTTCTTTATCGCCTTTGTCTTTTTCCTCATTTAGAACTTCATAGAAGTATTTGGTTGATGAGTAATCGGCCTCTTTTACGATTTCTAAAAGATTATCCTTATCAGAATTGATATAACTAATTAGGGCAGATTTTATTTTCGCGATTTTTCGATCGTGTTTCTCCTGATTTCGTTGGATATTAGCGGTTCTAACTTTTTCGATTGTCTCTTTATTTCTTCTTTCAAGCATTAAATCCTCAATAGTATCAATAGCCATACGAGACGTTATATCTTCAGGATATAGTTGAAAATAGGCATTACGAAGGGCTTTTAATTCTTCGTAGCTAATACCATGAGAATTTAGATATTCTAATGATTTTGGGAAATCATTCATACCAACAATGGTCTTGATAACTTCAAAATCTAAACCTTGTATGCTCGTCCTTTTAGCTAATTCCAAGGCTTCATTATATTTTTTTAAATATTCGGGACTGGCAACCTCTAAATAAGCTTTGCGCATCCTGTTCAGTATTACTTGGGAATAAGGTAAATATCTCTTGTCTTCTAGGGCATACTTAGCTCCTAATGGCTCAAGAGAGACAACTCTAAAGTTATTGGCGATTTGGGTATCACATATCTCTTTACCGCGGCTTAGGAGTTTTTCTTTAGATATACTGCGCAATTTATTAAAGCGCACGGCGTCTTCTTTGGTAATTGATGGCCCTCGCGTATATAACTGAAGATATTTTAAAATGATGGAAAAGTTATAATTTTTTCCATCTTCCTTGCGATATCTATCTAAATAAGGAAGAAGAGATGCCTCTAATCCTTCATTTCTAAGTAACGCATTAAATAATTCTTGTCCTCTTTTTAATTCTAATTCTGTGGCCATATTTATTTCTCATTAAATCCTAACTCTAACAGATATTTTTCCTTATTGCGCCAATTCTTAACGGTTTTTACGTATAATTCCAAATAAACTTGTTTTCCCAACATACGTTCAATATCGACCCTTGCTTCAGTACCAATAGTTTTTAGCATATTCCCCTGCTTGCCAATGATGATCTTTTTTAAAGAATCTCTCGTAACAATAATATCAACGGACATCTCGATGATATTGGCTTTTTCCTTGTATTGTGTAAGCACACACGTAACGGAGTGTGGTACTTCATCATTAGTTAAATTCAATATCTTTTCTCTTACTAATTCTTGAATCATAAAATATTCATCATTATTCGTAATCGTATCATCATCATAGTATTTGATATTGTCACTTAGATAGTTTTTGGTCAATTCAATTAATCTATTGATATTATCCTTTTTTAGAGCACTTATAGGGATGATATCGGCAAAATCGTATAAATCTTTATAAGTAATTATAGCATTCATGATGCCCTCTTGGGTTATCTTATCAATTTTATTTAGGACAAGAATAACAGGAACGGTCGTATGTTTTAGAGCTTCAATTATAAATTTGTCGCCCTTTCCTAAGCCAGTTGATGCATCGACAACAAAGAGAATCGCATCGATATCCTCTAAAGATTCATAGGATTGTTTATTTAGATGCTTGCCTAATTTATCAGAAGCTTTATGAATACCTGGAGTATCGACAAAGACGATTTGGGTATCATCGTCATGATATACGCCTTGTATTGTGTTGCGGGTTGTACCAGCTACATTGGAAACAATTGCTATCTTTTTATTTATAATAGTGTTTATCAAAGTACTTTTTCCCGTATTTGGTCTTCCTACTATACTAATAAATCCACTTTTCATACTACCACTTCCTTTTACCACTAATAATTATATCATACAATTATATTTAATTCATTTAAAATCTCATCTTGTAAACCAAATTGAAGTTTCTCTTCCTCTTTGCTTCGGGTATGATCATACCCCAGTAGATGAAGCACGCCATGAACGACTAAAAAGGAAAGTTCGCGCTTTTCAGAATGTCCATATTCCTTGGCTTGTGCTTGCATTTTAGGAATCGATATAAAAATATCACCAAGTTGCCGAATTTCTGTTTTGTAAGTTTGATTATCCTCTAAAGCAAAACTTAAGACATCCGTCGTACGATCAATGTCACGATATTCTAGATTATACTTATGCATAACTTCATCACTTATAAAGATAATAGATAGATAGGCATCCTTAACATCCATCTTTTTTAAAGTATAATTTATGACCTCATCGAGATATTTATAATCAAAATCACAGCCAAATTCGTCAATTATATCAAAATTATTCATCTAATAATACACTCCTAACACATAAACGCCCAAACATACTCCAATGATTAAAACACATATCAATAAAGCTTTTATAAAATTTAGCCTTTTCTCGTTTTTTATGTGTTTAAAAAGAGCATGAATAGCAATAAATATAAGATAACCAATAAAGCCCCCGACAAAATTAAGAAGAATGTCATCTATATCAAAACTTCTTCCAATATTCATTTGAATTAATTCAATAATAAGAGAGGTTAAAAAGGTTATTATTGTAGGAATTAGAAAATGACATTTTTTCGCCTTTTCTGTAATCATATCAGTAACTATATAGCCAAAGGGAACGAATAAAACAATGTTGCCAATGACATTTCTAAAAAATAATTTACTGGAGAAATGGTAGCGTGTCATCTCTTTAAAAGGAATAAAGTTATTAGAATAACTTTCAAAATCAGTCGTTGTTACGAGATAAAATAAAGAAAATATGTAAATTATAGCTACAAGAGTCTTTAACTCTTTATAGATAATAATTTTTTCTTTGGCATAGATTAAGCTAGTTATTCTAATCACAGATATGACAATTGTAAAGAGAAATACCATGGGAAATAAATTATTAAATATATCAAAAATTTTATTCGGTATCAA
>CAJTKV010000018.1:23970-29598 GCA_910577075.1 uncultured Bacilli bacterium | reverse complement strand
TCGCTTCAAAGTACTCTGTTGTGCCAATTGATTCATTAACACTAAAGAATACCTCTAATATAATTGTACTATTATTTAGCTCACTATTCAAAACTTTTTCATCAATTATGACATTGTTTTTGCCAATATCTTGTAATAATCGCTCTTTGGCAAGAGTAATTCCCTTGTTTTGAGCTTCTTCTTCAGTTAGTTTATGAGTGTTAATCACGGTTTCTAGTTCGCGATTAAATTTAAATGGTCCTATTTTAAATATGGTCTTTGTCTCATAATTTATATATTTATCTTTAAATAAATTATTGTTATTGAAGCTAAAGTTATATCTCTTCTTATTAGTATATTCCTTTTTTTCTTCATTTAGAGGAACTTTAATTGTTGTCTTATACCAGGTTTCAGCGATAACCTCGCCTTCCGCACAGATATTATCCTTAATCTTATCATTGAGCATTATTTGCCCACTGATGATTATATCACCTTTTTTAACATAGTCAGCCCGTTCAAATAAATTTACTCCAGATATAGCCTTAATTTGTTTAATAACGCCATCTTTTTTAGCTACAATATGACAGTATGGTTGTTGCTTCTTTTCATTAGTTAAAATTCTTTCCTCAAAGGAGACGATATACTTCATTCCCTGTTTGTTAATGGATAGCCAATCGAGGAAATCACGATGCTCATGAACAATTTCGTCACTTATGCTATTTAGAGTTCCTAAATCTTTATTAATGGTATACTTTTTTATGTCTTTTTCTTTTAAAAGCGTATCTACCTCTTTAATCAACTTTTTATTTTCATGCTTAATATCGATAGATATAATAATATTGCTTATAAGATAGATACCAATTAAGAAGACTATAAGCATAACAAAATCAAAGATGTATTCTTTAAAAAAGAGCAATTTTCCCTTAAAACCTAGATATTTAAGAATTTCTATGTCAGAGAAATAATTTAATTTTTCTATTCTCTCTAAATCACTTTCCTCGACTTTTAAAATGAGATAGTCCTTCTTGTACTTAATATCGTACATATTAATGCCATATTGCATACTTTTTTTGATAAAGCGTTCAAGATTATTTGTAACTTTTAATAAAATCATAGGCGAACTACACTTTCTACACATCCCTTTATCATTAGTTCTTTATCAATAGATTTTGTAAGAATAAAATTAGAACCCTTTATCCTGTAGAGATTTTCCTCTATTGCAATAATAATTTCATCTTCTTTTATACCAATTAGTTTTTGATAGTTTTTAATATATATACCACTATTTAATATAATTAAATAATAATCTTCTTTCGCTATATAGGATCTAATAATATCAAACATAGTATCACCATTTAATTATATGAATAAGCCAAAATAAAAAGCACCCTTAAGGTACTTTTATTATGATAATTTTTCTTTAACGATTTTAGATACTTTCGACATGTCTGCTGAAGAACCAACCTTTGCTCCAACTGCTTTGATAACTGAACCCATGGCTTTAATATCAGTAGCTTGCATTTCTTCTATGACTGATGCAATAATTTTTTCTAATTCTTCATCAGATAGTTCTTCAGGTAAGTATGTTGAGAGAATTTCAACTTCTTTCTTTAAAGATTCAACAGTTTCCATCTTGCCATATTTAGTATATTCTTCTATAGACGAGTTTCTCTTTTTTACTTCTCTTTTAATTACAGCTAATACTTCGTCATCAGATAATTCCTTTTTCTTAGCAATTGTCTCATTTTGAATGGCGCTTTTAAGCATTCTTATAACATCTAATTTGAATTTATCCTGCTCCTTCATAGCGCTAATTAAATCTTTTTTTACTGTTTCAAACATAAAATCATCTCCATATCTATTATATAACAAAAAAAGGATATTTACTATCCTCTATTTCTCTTATTTCTCTTGCGAGAGTTTTTAATCATTTCCTTTTTTGCTTCTCTTCTCTTTACGCCTGGTTTTTGATATTCTCTGTGCTTCTTTAGTTCAGAAGGGACACCGCTTTTTGCTACTTTAAGTTTAAATCTTTTTAAAGCACTATTAATATCTCCGTTTTTTACTTCAACTTTTGTCATATTGCTTCTCCCTCCTCTCAATTTCACTAGTATTATAATACACTTTAAAAGGCATTGCAAGAAGTTTTTGGAATTAATTGCTATATTAGTACTAAAAAAGAGATACTTTTACATATCTCTTTGCTATTCTTCGTCATCATCGACAAAATTGAAATCGTATTGTTTAGTATTCATTAAATCTTCTAGTGCTTCATCAACATCGACAGTATTCTCTGATTCACGGTCAGTAGATTCTATGACCTCTTCTTCGATTCCTGTTTCATCAATTTCCTCTTCATCAAAATCTTTTTCTTCGTCTTCTTCATCTTTAATAACTTTGATTTTTTCTTCATCTTCTTTTAAGAAATCTCCTAATTCTTTATCATCTTCTGGTTTTTTCTTACGGAAGATAAAGAATCCTGACACACCGATAATGATAAGGCCAACAACTACTAAGAGAATTATTAACCATGTCTTACTAGATTTTTTCTTTTCGTCCTTTTTTTCATCTTGATTTTCTTCATCAGTTGTTCCATTATTGATAATTATATCACCAGTTGTCGTATCAAATTGATATTCATTATTGATGATTTTATTATACTCATTTGGGTATGATACTTTGAAGATATTGATATCAAGAGTTGTTTGAATCCCTTCACTGTCTTTAAATGTTACTTTGTCATCAATATATTTTAATATTTCAATATTTTCGGCACTTAGACGAGTAATATTAATTGTGTATGTGATTGTCTCATCACCATTGACATTATCAACAGTGATAGTTAGTTTGTTGGCTCCTTCAACGAAATTGTCAATTCCCACAACATTGACTTTAGCATTCTCGTCCATAGCTTTATATTCTAAAATATTTACCAAATTAGATGTCGTATTAGGTACCGTTAGAGAATATTCTTTTACATCACTTGAGAAAGCTGGTGTTAAAGTATATTCGCCAACAGATATGGAAGCTAACTTAGCACTATTGAAGGTTGTTTCACCACGATAAATAGTCAATGTATATGTCTCTTTATTGGTTCCATCTTCACTATCAACTTCGATTTTAATAGTATTTTCTCCCTGATTTAAAGTTACTTGCGACTTTCTCGCATCAACGGATTTTCCACCAGATATCTCAAATGTACAAGTTCCCTCTCCGGCATTGCATTCAGGAGTAAGACGGATGCTGTTTACAGTATCTGCTATTCCGTAGATTGTATATTCCTTGATGTTGTGATCAAAGGCTGGAGACATCGTTCCTTGAGAAATTTTAATATTTTTTAGTGTAGCATCATCGGATTCGATAATTTCCTTTTTGGGAGCTACTTCTGTTTTAATCGATTTTGTCTTAGATACATTATCAATAGATGCCGACATTAAACTTACTTGTAAGTTAGTAATCCTTGCTGTCGAATTATTAGTTAAGACTAAATAGGCTAAAATGTATTCTCCTTCAGTAGTTAGGGAGTTTGCCTCGCCATTTCCTACATAAGAAAACGCCGATACCTTTCCCTCTACTCCAGAAAATACGCTATCACTAGCTTTCTCTATTTTGCAATCAACTTCTGTATTATCTACTTCACAACCAAACTTAGCTGTTTGAACAGATTCGCCTGCTCCAACATTAATGTATACTGGCAATTTTGGTATATTATCATTTTGTTCCTTTTTACCAAACGAAAATTCCGCAGCATTTACGATATTTGGTAAAACTCCACAAGCCACAACCCCAAGACTTATAAATAAAGATTTCATTAATCTTTTTTTCATATCATTTATTCCCTTCTATCTTAATATGCATTATAGCAAAAAATATTTATTTTTTCAATATCAAAGTAATTTGGCAATAATGGCATTCATGACATAAATTTTGTCTGGATGAATGTATAAATAGCCATTTTTATAGATTAAATCATTACTTCTAATTAATTCTTTTACTGGATAAACATCTTGAATATTTTTATTATATTTTTCAAAAAAGTTATTCACATCAATACCCTTCATCTTGCGAAGGCCAAGCATTATTTCATTATCCATTTGTTCTTTATAGGTCATCAAATTTTCCTCTTGACGATAATTTCCGTTAATATATTCATGAATATTGCGGGTATTTGTATAGCGGAAAGAAGCTTTATAACCGCCAGCTCCTAAGCCAAAGCCATAGTATTCATCGTTATCCCAATATTTTAAATTATGGCGTGCAGCATATCCCTCCTTGGCAAAATTACTTACCTCATAATGATTATATCCATGTTTTTTTAGAATATGACAAATAGTATCATACATTTTTCGATCCAAATCCTCATCAATATACTGAGTTCCTTCGTTCTTAAGTTTGGTATGATCTTCTAATATAAGTGAATATGTTGAAATATGTGTCGGCTCTAATTTTAGCAATTTATTGATATCCTTCTTTAACATACTTAATTTTTCTCCGGGAATAGCATACATTAAATCAAGATTTATATTTTTAATTCCCCTTTTTTTAAGAAGTTCCATTTTGGCTTGAATATCTTTAAAATCAATATTCCTCTCTAATACCTGTAAATTGGCCGGTTCAAAGGATTCGATACCAATGCTTACGCGATTGACGCCACCAGCTACCAAGTCATCTAGCAACTCCTCATCGATATCATCAGGATTGCATTCGAATGTGTATTCACAGTCACTGGTTAAATTAAATATCTTAAGAATGCGAAATAACTTAATTCGTTCAGTCTTAGTTAAGCATGAAGGAGAACCGCCACCAATATAGATAGAGGTTATCTTTTCGCCATCATAGCTGTTTTCAATTTCTCTTTGTAAAGCCTCTAAGTAATCAAGTACGAAAGACTCTATATGTAATACTTTGGGAAAATCGCAATAGGAACATATATGTTTACAAAAAGGAATATGTATATATACCGCTTCCATAAATCATCACCTTATAATCAAATTATAATATTATTCAATAGAAATTACAATAAAATTTATTCTTTACATAAAAAAAGCAACTAAGTTGCATTATTTTTATGAATTTGTAGTATCTTCTGTCGTACTTACCTGCGAGGTTTTGTTATCTTTTTGATTCTTATTTTCGTTGTTATCGGGTTTTAATAAGATTAATATTGCAGCTAGTGATGATAAAACGAAGATAATTGCCACAATAATTATCAAGACATTGGTATTTTTCTTTTTTTTCTTAGTATGTGCCATATGCTCCCTACTTTCTACAAACATAATAACATATTAATTGGCTATTGTATATAAATTAAATGTTAAATTCGCCATTTTTAAAAATAAGTTTTTTACCTTCATTAGTTTTAGCATGGATGTTTAAATCTTCCGTTCCAATCATAAAATCAACATGGTTTTTAGAAGGATTTAAGCCTATTCTATTTAAGTATTTCTCATAATTTGATAGTTCGTCATAATATCTTAGGCAATCTTTAAAGCCACCTCCTAGGGCTAAATGACAAGAGGCATTCTCATCAAGTAAAGTATTGCCATAAACTAGGCCTGTGTTGGATATAGGAGAATTATTTGGAACTAAGGCGACTTCTCCTAAATAGGCAGAAAAGTCATCACTTTCAATAATACCTTTAATTAATTG
>CAJTKV010000018.1:22039-23960 GCA_910577075.1 uncultured Bacilli bacterium | reverse complement strand
TCTTTTCCCTCTTTTGCTCCATAGTTAACGACTTTACCATTTTTGAATTCTAAATAGAAGTCACTGATAAAGGAACCATTAAAGCAAAGTGGTCTTGAAGCATAGACGATTCCTTCAGTTCGATAGTAAATAGGCGTTGTAAATATTTCGTATGATGGACAGTTGACGATCATGTCTTTTCTTCCGGCGGAACGCCAAATAGCACTTTTATCTAAAAAAACAGTTAAGTTTGTTCCCAAGCTATTTTGATATTTCATATGAGTAATTCCGAGACTATTTAGCCTATCAACGATTTTCTTTTGTCTATCGAAGTAATCATTCCATGAGATAATAGGATCCTTCGTATCGGCCATAGCCATGGAACAGATAAGTTTGAATAGTTTTTCGTAAGCGGCTTTGTCATCTAATTCGGGAAACATATTCTTTGCCCACGTGGTGGAAGGAAGGGCGGCAATACACCAAGGAATACTGTATTCTAATTGTTTTTTCTTATATAGAGGTTTAGTCTTGCGGTCAACTATTTGCATTTGGGATAATTTTTCTGGTTCTATATCATCCATTAAATGCGGAAACTCGGATTCAAGAAGTAAAAAAGCGGCATTTTGGGAAGCGTATTTATCCCATATAGCATTATTGAATAATGGCTCTGTAGCAATAGCATCAAGGGGAATTTGTTTTAATAAATCATGTCTTTTCATGACTTCTTCATCGCGCAAGAAGACTTCTTCCACACCCATTTCATATGCTTTTTTCTCGACTTTTTTGATAAAATCTAAATTATCTGTTTGATAATTAATAAAGAGAATTTTGGCCTTATTAAAATTAAGACATCTCTTTAATAAAAGTTCAATATATTTATTTTCTAGTTCTTCCATAATCATTCCTCCTAATATTTATCTATAATATCAAATATCAAAAGAAAAAACCACATTTTTTATTTGTGATTTATTTTTCCGTCTTTAAAACGCTTAAGAAGGCTTCCGGTGGTATTTCAACAGATCCAACCATCTTCATTCTCTTTTTACCTTCTTTTTGAGCTTCTAATAATTTTCGCTTACGCGATATGTCGCCACCATAGCATTTAGCTAAGACGTTTTTGCGCATTTGAGAAATATTTTCGCGAGCGATAACTTTTGAACCAATACTTGCTTGGATTGGCACTTGAAATAATTGTCTTGGAATTATCTCTTTTAAATTTTCGACGATCTTTTTTCCCCTTGGGTAAGCAAAATCTTTATGAACAATTAAGGATAGCGCATCGACGATGTCACCATTAATCAAGATATCCATCTTAACAAGATCTTGGGCTTTATATCCACATAATTCATAGTCGAATGAGGCATAACCCTTAGTACTCGATTTTAAGCGATCAAAGAAATCATAGACAATTTCGGATAATGGCAAATCATAATGAATATTTACGCGTGTTTCGTTAATATAATCTAGGGATTTATAGATTCCCCTCTTATCTTGACATAATTCCATAATTGCGCCAATATACTCGCTTGGAACAAAGATATTGGTTGTTATAAATGGCTCACGTATTTCCTTTATTTTGGCACGATCGGGCATTTTATTTGGACTATCAAGATAAAAAATATCACCATTTGTCAATTCAAGTTCGTAGATAACTGAGGGACTTGTAGCTATGATATCGATACCAAATTCACGTGTAATGCGCTCTTCTATTATTTCCATATGTAAAAGCCCAAGAAAACCACAGCGGAAACCAAAACCTAACGCTTCACTCGTCTCTGGTTCAAATTCCAATGAAGCATCATTGAGTTTTAATTTTTCTAAAGCCTCTTTTAAGGGTTCAAATTTATTCGGCTCAATGGGAAATAAACCGGAATAGACCATAGGTTTCATTGGTTGATATCCGGGAAGTGGATCTTTAGCTTCGTGAGATAATGTTGTAATA
>CAJTKV010000018.1:1690-22029 GCA_910577075.1 uncultured Bacilli bacterium | reverse complement strand
TAGTGTCTCCGACTTTAACAGTATTAATAGTTTTAATACTGGCATTAATCCAACCAACTTGCCCTGTTACTAATTTATCTAAATTTTTGCTCTTGGGTGTATTGACCCCTAATTCGACGACTTCGTAAGACGAATTGCTCGCCATCATCTTGATAATATCTTTTTTAGTTATCTCACCGCTAAATACGCGAACGGAGGCGATAACACCACGATATGGATCAAAATAAGAATCAAAGATCATAGCCTTTGTCTCATTACTTTCTGGGGCTTTAGGAGCTGGTATACGCTCAATTATAGCATCAAGCAGTTCAGGAACACCAACACCCGTCTTACCAGAGCAAAGAATTATCTCATTTTCTTTAAATCCCAAGACATCAACTAATTCTTTGGTTATTTTAGGAACATCGGCATTAGGTAAGTCTATTTTATTTATGATGGGAATAATCGTTAGATCATTATTTAGCGCTAAATATAAATTTGCGAGAGTTTGAGCTTCTATTCCTTGAGCAGCATCGACGATGAGAATAGCTCCCTCACAAGCCGCTAAACTTCGCGATACTTCATAGGAAAAATCGACATGGCCTGGTGTATCTATTAAATGCAAGATATAGTCTTCATTATCATGCTTGTAATTAAGTTCGACAGCATTCAATTTTATCGTAATACCTCTTTCTCTTTCAAGGTCCATACTGTCTAATAATTGACTCTTCATATCGTGCTTATCGACGGCACCAGTTATTTCTAATATGCGATCTGCTAAAGTGCTTTTACCATGATCGATATGTGCTATTATACTAAAATTTCTAATATGGTTTAAGTCCATATAAATCACCTGTATTTAATTTTAACATAATTATTATATTAAATAAATAATTCTTTTAATTTAAGTAATTACTTTGTTATAATTGTGTTAAGGTGATTAAATGTTAAAGGAAAAAACTATTGAAAATGATTTAGAATATTTAAGACAAATTTCAAGGGAAGTAGATTTTGATAAGGATAATGTTAAGGAGATTTCCAATGAATTAAAGGAATTTTGCGCAACGCACAGTTTATCTATGGCACTTGCTGCTGTGCAACTTGGCATGCCTTTAAGAATTCTATATCTCAAAAAGCTTGATGATAAAAGATTAGATGATGAGGAATATGATGAAAACCGCATATTAATAAATCCGAAGATTGTAAAGGCTGAGGGTGAGTCCCTTTACTGGGAAGCTTGTGCTAGTTGTGGAGATTTAACAGGTTTAGTTAGAAGACCATATAAGATTGAACTTTCCTATCAGGATGAAAATGGAGGATTTCATACAGAGATATTTGAGGGATTAGCCGCAACGGTTGTCGCTCATGAATTAGATCATTTCGAAGGTGTTTTGCATATAGATATTGCCTTGGAGGTTCACACCTATACTTTTGATGAACGCGTCGAATTGCGCAAAAGAGAGCCTTATAAGATTATAAGAAAGACAGGAGATTATATTCACCCATAGAAAAAAAGGATTAAAAAGTCCTTTTTTATTTTTAACTATTTTTTATAATTGTTTCGGCAATCTTCATTCCATCGATAGCAGAGGTCATAATACCACCTGCATATCCTGCTCCTTCACCACATGGATAAATGCCCTTAATGTTGGCATTTCCCAATTCATCTCGTGGTATCTTTATAGGAGAGGAAGTGCGTGATTCAATGCCTGTTAAAATGGCATCGGGATAATCGAAATCTTCAATTTTATTGGCAAAACTACTAATTCCCTCTTTTAGGGCATCACTTAGCTCTTTGGGCAATAATTCATTTAAATTGGCAAAAGTATAACACCCCTTTATCTCGGGAAAAACAGTGCCTAAAGCAGTACTTTTTTGATTATTAAAGTAATCTTTAAGTAATTGAAGAGGAATATTCCCTTCTCCTAAATTATATGCTTTACGTTCTAATTCTTCTTGAAACTCTAAACCGGCAAACAAGGTATTCCCATAAGTAGATGAACCAACGGTCACCACTAGCGCACTATTGGCATTTTTAGAATCTCTTTTGTAGTTACTCATACCATTTATAGCTAAGTGATTTTTAGTACTCGAAGCATTGACGACATAACCACCAGGACACATACAAAAGGAATAAACACCATGACTATTGGATGAGGTATGCGTTAATTTATAATTAGCAGCACCTAAATGATTCTTATATTTTGTACCATACTGGCTTTTATTTATTAATTCTTGGGGATGCTGGATTCTCAAACCAACAGCAAAGGGTTTTGCTTCCATAAATACATTTTTCTCATGAAGCATTCTAAAAGTATCACGAGCTGAGTGACCAATTGCCAAGATAAGTTGATTGGTATTTATCACTTCATGATTATTGACATTTATGCTGGTTATTTGATTATCCTCATAATTAATATTTGTAAGACATGTGTTGAAACGAATAATGGCACCATTTTCTTCCAAAAAATGACGCATATTCTTAATGACACGGCGCAAGACATCAGTTCCAATATGAGGAGTATTACTAATTAAAATGTCGGGATCTGCTCCAAATTGGACGAACGTCTTTAAAACAAAACGGCCGCGACCCTCTTTATCTTTGGTTAAGGTATTTAGTTTGCCATCAGAAAATGTTCCTGCTCCCCCTTCGCCAAATTGGACATTGGAATTTTCATTTAAGATATTGGTCTTCCAAAATTTTTCAATTGTTTTTATGCGCGAATCAACATCTTCTCCTCTTTCAATAATTAGTGGCTTAATTCCGTTTAAGACAAAGACATAGGCAGCAAATAAACCTGCTGGACCTAATCCGACGATGATGGGTTTAATATCTTTATTTTTAGGCTCTAAATTATAATTATAGTTATTTATTTTAAAGGAAGTTATATTGCTATCTTTATTATGTTTTAAAATACTCTCTTCATTTTTTATGTTGAGTGCAACTTCATAGACATAAAAGATTTGGTTTTTATCACGAGCATCTATCGACCTTCTTAATATTTGATAATCAATTAATTCCTCTCTCTTAATATGAAGTTTTCCTAAGATCTTTTTGGGAATATTCTCTTCTTGGTCTAAAAGGCAATCAATCTTTATTTGACTAATTTTAAGCATGCGATATGGCACCTCCTGCTAGATAACCGGTTATAAAGGCAAATGCTAGATTATATCCGCCACAAATGCCATCGACATCGAGTAATTCACCTGTTAGATAAAGTCCATCAATTATATTTGATTCCAATGTTTTGGGATTTATCTCGGATAATGATACGCCACCTGTGCATACTTGTGAATGTGATATATCTTCAGTATTTAATATTGAACACTCAAAGGCCGTAATATTGTTAACGAGCCACATTATTTGTTTGTCAGTTAGATCTTTATAAAGGGTATCGCCCTTAATGTGAGAAATACTCAATAATAAACCCACCAATTTATAATTAAGAAGAGAGTTTAGAAGCTCATTCATAGAAACGTCACCTAGTAAGTCTCCCCTTTCATCCAAATAGGATTTAACATCTTTGATGGCGGGTAAAAAGTTTATGCGAACGATTACTTCGTGATGATTAAATAGTTCTCGCGATGCATAACCACTTATATTAAATGTCACAATACCACTTATACCATCATTTGTTAGTTGTAATTCTCCTCTTTCCTCTTTAATAGTTTTATAGTCGCTTATAAGAGTGAGGATGGCATCAGTTCTAATTCCCGCCCAGTTATATTTTTTTGCTCCTTCGACAACTAGTGGAGTTAAACTTGGCAATATAGGATTTATCGTATGACCCATTCTTTTTAAAATTTCTGGTATTTCACTAATTTCGGCTTTATAGCCAGCATTAGATCCTGTAGCAATGATAATTTTATCACAAGTAATATGTTCAGTTGCGCTTTTTATCGTAAAGATATTATTTTCCTTTGTGATATTGATAACATGAAAATCATTTATTATCTTTATCTTACTTTTTAATAACTGATATTTAAACATATCGCGAACAGAAGTAGCTTGATTTGATAATGGATAAAAATACCCGTCTTTATTTCTTGGAACTAATCCAAAGGAAGATAATTGTTTAAATACCTCTTCTTGCTTACTCAATATTTCAAGCAAGTTATCCGGGTTATCCGTATAGTATGAAGCTATATCTAATGGTTCATGCCAATAGTTACATCTTCCATTACCGGTCATGAGAATTTTTTTGGCAATATCGCTTTTACTTTCAAGTATTAGCACTTCATCGGCATTGTTTTGCGCATTTAAAGCAGCCATAATACCTGAAGCACCTCCACCAATTATAACAACTTTCATATTTTCACATCCTTAAAGCGAAAAAGTTCTTAGAATAAGAACTTGGCTATTTAATTTTATTTATCAATTTATTTATTAGTTTAATCTCTCTATCTAATTTCCAATTTATTAGTATTTTATCCTGGGGAATTAATTTTTTAATATGGAGACAATTATTAAGTTCAAACGCAAGATAGTCTTTGTTATGAATGAGAATAGGTCCATAACGAAGTTCTCTTTTAGAGTAACTCGAGTTTCCTCTTTTAAAGACAATATTGATATAGTTCTTTTTGTTGTCAACTAAATACTCTTCAGATTCGATGTAAAACCCCATAGCGATTAGCTTACTTCTTAATTCAAAATGGTCATTATTCGACTGTAAAATTAGTTTATTAATTCTTTTAAGATATGGATTATTTAAAATGCTAATAATGGTCGATGTTCCCATGCCAGAGATAAGAATAGTATCTATATCATCCTCATCTGTTAAGACATCTAAACCACTTCCTAGACGGGTATCTATTTTTTTACTTAAACGATTTTTTTTAATGTTATCTATACCCGCTTGTAAAGCTCCACTATGAACATCGGAAACAATAAGGGAGTTTATTATTTTGTTTTTTACTAGATATATATCTAATAAAGCATGATCACACCCAATATCAATTATTTTATCCTGAATATCAATATATTTTGCAAGTGATTTTAAACGAGCACTTATCATATTAATCAACCATAAAGTCTTTTAATTTTTTAGCACGAGATGGGTGTCTTAATTTTCTTAGAGCTTTGGCCTCTATTTGACGAATACGTTCACGAGTTACATTGAAACGCTTACCAACCTCTTCTAGAGTGTAACTTGTTCCATCAATTAATCCGAAACGTAATTCTAGAACTTGTTGCTCTCTTGGTTGTAATGTCGAAAGAACGGATTTTATTTCCTCTTTTAAGATTTCGTTTGTTGCATATTCTTCAGGTGACAAACTAGATTCATCTTTAATGAAATCTCCTAAATGGGAATCGTCCTCTTCACCTATTGGCGTCTCTAATGATACTGGATCTTGGCTTATCTTGATTACTTCACGAACTTTATCGACACTTATACCCATTTTCTTAGCTAACTCTTCATCACTTGGCTCACGATTTAATTCAAGAGTCATCTGTCTTTGAATACGGGCCATCTTATTGATAGTTTCAACCATGTGAACAGGAACACGAATGGTTCTTGCTTGGTCAGCTAAAGCACGCGTAATAGCTTGTCTTATCCACCATGTTGCATAGGTAGAGAACTTGAATCCCTTACCGTAGTCAAATTTTTCAACAGCTTTCATTAGACCAATATTTCCCTCTTGAATTAAGTCTAAGAATAAAAGTCCACGACCAACATATCTCTTAGCAATAGATACAACTAAACGCAAGTTGGATTCAGCAAGGACATTTTTGGCTGATTCTTCCCCATTGGAGACACGAACAGATAAATCCATCTCCTCCTCGGGACTAAGCAAACTTATACGTCCTATCTCTTTTAGGTACATACGGACAGGATCATTTATATTGACATCTTTGGTAAGATCTTCATCATTTAAAACGACTACTTCTTCTTCAATCTTTGGTCCGCCGTCTTCACCTTGGTTGGCATCTTCCTCTGTTATTACACTGATACCAGCTTCGACAAAGGTATTATATAAAGAATCTAGGGAGTCAGCATCAATATCTAATCCTTTTAAGGCTTGCGCTAATTCTTCAAAGGTAATAAATCCCTTTTTTTGTCCCTCTTCAATTAATTCCTTTTTTCTTTCATCAAATGTTTTGATTTCTGCTACTTTTTTCATTAATTACACATCCTCTTCTTCAATTTCGCGATTTCATCGGTTATTTTCAATTTCTCATTAATATCACTTATGGTTTTTAATTTTTCTTTTAATTCATTAATCTTTACTTCATCAATAATAACTTTGATTTTATCAATGATTCCAACATAGTCATTATCACTTAATTCGACCTTGGCATTATTATCGATTATGCTTAGAACTAATTCATAATTATTAGAATCAATTTCATAAGTAATAAAATCTGCTATACTAATATAATTATATTTTAAATAAAATGCAAGTATATCATTAGCAATTTCTATATATGTATCATCAGGAACATAGGATAATTCCTGCTCATATAATTTAATATATTTTATATCATTCATCATATAATAAAGTAAAAGCTCGCATAATTTTTGACGCTTTTGCAAGCGAACCTTCTTTTGCGGTTCGACTTTGACGATATTTACGGGTTCTACTTTAATTATTTTGTTTAATAAAATATTTTTATCTATCCCATATTCTTCACTTAATTGATTAACTGTGAGATCAATCAGTACTTCGTCGTTGGTCTTATTAAGCATGGCGACGACTTGATTAATATAGGTTGAAACATCATCGACTTTATCGAGATTCTTATCTTTTTTTAAATAATTCATCTTAAAGTCAAAAAATGTTATAGCATTATTAATGGCATCTTGATAGGCTTCAACGGAGTTTCTTAAAATATATTCATCGGGATCTTTTGCTCCTGATAACCTTAGAATGCTTAAATCTACACCAGCTTTTGATAGAGCTTCGCCATTGGCTAATGTGGCCTTTTCTCCAGCCGAATCATTATCCATACATAAGACGATTTTTACATTGAGCTTTTTGAGCAAATGAACATGGTCCGGAGTCAATGCCGTTCCCATAGTGGCTACGACATTTTTAATGCCGACAGAATAAATTCTAATGGCATCCATCTGGCCTTCAACTACGACTAAATACTTTAACCTTCTTGCTTCGTTAACGGCTCGATGATAATTAAACAGTATCTCGCCTTTTTTAAATATGACGGTCTCTTTAGTATTGATATATTTAGCTTCATCGACGTCTTCATAGATACGTGCGGAAAAACCAATTGGCTTACCGTTGGCATTATGAATAGGAAATGTTATACGATTTCTAAAAAGATCATATAGATTATTTCCCCGATTGGCTATCCCTGTTTCTAAGAGAATATTCTCATCAAAATTCTTATTTAGGAGAAGTTTTGTAATTGTATCATAGTTGGATGGCGCATACCCTATGCCAAACTCCTCAATTACTTCCTCATTAATTCCACGCTTTATTAGATATTCACGGGCTTTTTTGCCAGATGCACTTTTTAAGTTGTTTTGATAGAATTTATTGGCTAAATCGACAGCTTCATAATGTCTGTCATATTTACTCGTCGTTTTGAAATTGACATCTAACTCGATACCAACTTTCTCGGCTACACTTCTTACAGCATCGATAAAAGATATATTTTCATAATCTTGAACAAAGCTAAAGACATTACCAGTCTTATGACAAACAAAACAAGTAAATATGCCTTTTTTTTCATTGACACTCATAGATGGGTTATGATCGTCATGAAAGGGACATATACCGAAATAATTACTTCCCTTTTTTTCAAGAGGTATGTATGAACTTATAATGTCAACTATGTTGGCAGTACGTTGGATATTATTTATTTCTTCGTTGGATAACATAGCCATTAAAAAATCACCCTCTATAATTATTTATTAACGATAAGTAGGCAAATTACTTGAAATTTTTTAAAAAAAATGAAAAAAATAGTCATTTTGACTATTTTTTAAGATAAATACCACAAATTTTCGCTATTTTTTCTGACCTCTTTAATAATACCACTTCCCAAGCACTGCTCTCCTAAATATAAAACACAAGCTTGTCCAGGCGTTACTGCCTTAACTTTTTGAGGATAGCGGACAAGTATCTCGTTGTTGTCAAGATATTCTAATATTACTTCATTATCTGGTCCACGATAACGGAATTTAGCAGTACAGAATGTTGGATGATTAGGTGAGATAAAGTTTACTTGATCGATAAGACATTCATCACTATATAAACTTTCAGGGTCTTCTCCAAAGGCTACATATAATTCGTTTTTGGCAACGTTTTTACCAACGACAAAATGTTTATCAGCATAACCGCTTATTCCAACATTTCTGCGCTGTCCAATCGTATAATTCATCAAGCCATTATGTCTACCAATTATCTCCTTGGTATCAACATTGATAATATTTCCCGGATTGGGTTTTAAATAATTTTGGATAAATTTTTGATAATTGCGTTCACCAATAAAACAAATACCCGTTGAATCCTTTTTCTTAGCTGTCGTCAATTTTAGTTCATCGGCTATCGCGCGAACTTCCCTTTTTTCTAAATCTCCGATGGGAAATAAGACATCTTTTAGTTGATTTGGGGTAACTTGTGCTAAAAAGTATGATTGATCTTTATTGCGATCTAAGCCACGATATAGTTTGCAGCCATCAATTCTTGCATAATGCCCAGTTGCTATATAATCAGCACCCAATTTGCGAGCTTCCTTGATGAAGACATCAAATTTAATATATTTATTACACATCAAATCGGGATTGGGAGTTCTTCCCTTTTTTAACTCTTCTAAAAAATAGGTAAAGACGTTATCCCAATACTCTTTTATAAAATCTACTCGATGAAGAGGAATGCCTAATTCTTTACATACGGCTAAGGCATCATTATAGTCTTGCTCCTGAGGACAAATATCATTTTCTAAATTGGGATTTCCCTCAATATCATTATTAATCATAGAATCCCAATTGCGCATGAATAAACCTATTACTTCATACCCTTGTTTTTGTAAAATATGTGCAGCTACTGAAGAATCAACTCCTCCAGACATACCAATAACGACTTTTTTTGGCATAATTATCACTTCCAAAGGTATTATAGCATAAATGTCAGATAATTTAATAATATATTGCCGAAAAAGTAGACAATAATGTCATATATGACAATGAAAATAGTTACAACTCCATACTTTAACAATACAGGAACTATTATTTGAGAAAAATAATCTTTACTAGCACCTATTATATTATGAAAACTCTTGCGAATATATATATAGCTATTTATCAAAAGATAAAGAAGAATTATTAAAAATATTATCTTATTTATAAAAATAGTTACAAAGGCATAGGCTAAACCTTTAAATTTATAAGCTAAGAAGAACTCCCCTAAAACATAGCCAATACTGACACTTTCAAAGCCAATAATGAATACTTGAGAAATACTTCCTAAAATGGAAAGTGTCGATAATAAAAAGAGAAAAAGGATTCCCAAATGACTGAAGAAGAGATTGTTGTGTTTACTCAAATTGGCCATATAGTCTGTCAAATCATAAGGATTATTTATAGCATAAATAAATCCCGTTATAAGCGATATGGCGATAATTATTAGTCCAAATATTATTACATGTTTTGATCTTTTCATATTTTCACCTATATAAATAATATTTACCTCTTTCATTTTTATGATTATTATATTATAATTTTATCAGGTGATTTTAATGAGTAGAAACGAAAAAGATTATGAAGTTGTTGGAGATATAAGAATAAAACAACCAAAAAAGAAAAATAAAAAGAAAAAAACCAATACTGATTCAACTCCACTTGGAATTAAAATCTTTGTTTGGTTTATGTTCATTGTCTTTTTTGCATCAGCAGTAGTACCATTAGTATACTATTTGATGTCAGTGATTAGCGGAAGCTAATCTTTTTTTATTTTAATTGTTGGTAAATTAGTTTTCCGTGGATAACTAGTTTCTTGACATGTTTATAACAAGTAGATAAGGTGATAACTTTATCATCTTTATCTAATTCTACGCCAAAATCGTACATACTACGCTTTTTCATCAGACTAAGCCACTCGCCAAATTCGTCTTCTTTAAAAGCGGTCTTAAGATAATCATCGGTCGTATCAATGCGGTAGATACTAAATATTTCAAATACATAATTATAGTTATCTGTCGATAGATAAATTATATGCTCTGTAGTATCCTTTAAATAGTTCTTTTTAGTAAGATTGTTTAAACTGCCAAACATCGAGCCATCTAACCTATTATGACCATATATGATGGTATTATCATCTAATTCTAAAGCATTATTGCGATAATCCATAAATAACCAACCTGCTTTATTCTTAGATTTATCAAAAGAATGATTTAAATAGTATGAATTATCTTTATGTTGAACGTAGGGATAGTTGACATTGGTAAACGGGATATTAATCCACCCTTTTACTTCCTTATTTAAATTTTGAATTTCTTCTAAATCAGCAGTTATATATTTTTTTTCTTTGGACGAGTCCTTTTCATCAGCAATTGTTATCACTTTAACAGGCGTTATATCTTGAACTAAATCGACTTCTGATGATATATCTTGATTATCTATATACCACAAAACAAGATTGAATCCTGAAAAAACTAACATTATTAAACAAACGGCAAATATAATTATTGGCACTATTAATTTTTTCATATATTCTCCTCTTTATTTGTCTTTGAGCTTGGGAAAGGCAATTTCCATATCGGTTGGTTTCTTTTTTAAAACCTTTTTCTTCTCCTTTTTTACTATAGGATGGGTCTTATTATAAATCTTTATCTTCTTAATGATAATAATTGAAGATATGATTACAATCACAACAGTTATCAAGCCTCCGATAAGAGTGATATCCGATGTAGACAGTTTTTTATTTACTTTTATACTCTTAAGTTCTTCTTCGTTATATGTAATTCGCGTGCCGCGAACTAATAATCGATGGGTATTTATCGCATAAGGTGTACAGGTCACTAAAGTTACATAATCTTGCCCCTCTTCCATTTTTAAATTTTCGATGTCATCTGGATCAACGACAGATATTTTGTCAACTTTATAGGCAAGTATTTGATCTAATACATATATGTAGAATAAATCTCCCTCTTGAAGTTGATTTAAATCCGAAAATAATCTTGATGAAGGAAGGCCGCGATGCCCAGAGAGGATTGAATGGGTTCCATCTCCTCCTACGGGCAATGAACTTTTCTCGAAATGACCAATACCTTTTTCTAAAACTTTAGTACTTGTTCCATGATAAATGGGAATATTGACATCTATCTTGGGAATTTTAATATATCCTATTACACCATCATTATTGATATTCAATAGTTTATTATATTCTTCATTTTCTATAGAATTATCTTTGGAGAAAGCGTCAACGATATTATCATTGGTTAAATCTTGGTTGTATTTTCTAGCTTCTTCGAAGAGATAATCATAATTAGCTTGTCTTAGTTCTTTAACTTTATCACTATATTCTTCAATAATATGAGTTTCTCTTTTAGAATTTATAAAATTTAGCATGACAGGATATAGCATAACAGATACACCTACAATTACTACAAATATAAAGATAATTGTAGGTATATAACGTTTTTTATTCTTCATTGTTATCCTTACTTGAACTTCTCTTGCGATAAATAATATAAATAATTACAGATATGATGATTATTAATAGTCCAATGATAGTGTACACATATGTACCCATACCACCAGTGAAGGGCAAAAATAAATTCTTGTTATTAGATATTTCCGCATAATAATAGCCTGAGTTAGTTGGGCTAAGTGTAGAATTGTTTCCGGCCACTTCAATGGCTACAGCATCGGTTAATAAGGTATGCCCACTTGGAGCTTTCGTCTCCTTTAAATAATAAGTACCTGCCGGAATTCCTAAATATTCAGCATAACCATCTTCATCAGTTGTTATACTGCCTACTTTAGTCGTCAAAGAGGCATTACTATAGATATCGAAAACGGCTCCTTCTAAGACAACGGTCTTATCAATTCCTGAATATTTTAATATTTCAAGGCCATAAGTATAGACCAATGTCGTATCGGGATCAGAATCATGTGTCCCGGTACTATATGGATCATTGGCATAAGTTAATTTTGCTTCATTTTTATTGCCAGTACCGCCGATAACTGCATTATTATTTAATTTAGCTTTATAAGTTACGGAAATCTCCGTTCCCTTGACGTTGTCGAGATTAAAATCTATAGTAATTACTTGACCATTAACTATAATATTTGCAACAACTTGAGAAGATGAATTAGTTACTGTACCATTGGCATTAACAGTTAGCCTTGTCGTTCCATCATACACCGTTACACTTGTCATTCCGCTAAAGGTTAGTCCATTAGACATAGTATCTGTAATCATATATTTTTTATTAGTGGCATTTGTTGGATAGCGAGGAATAGAACCTGTAATATTATAGGTAAATTCCGTTCCAATATATACCGAATCGGTTTCTTTATTGCCAGCAAGAGTCTTAGTTATAACTCCCGGTTCACTAACTTTCCCGACAATCGTTTGATTATTGGAAATCCACTCACCATTTTCCTCAGAAAGCGAAAGATTACCTACCATTACAGCATAAATTTTACTAGTAGATGTTGGTAGTATGAGGTATGATCCCAATGGAAGTGAGGCATTTCTATTGTTGCCATTAGTTGTCATAGCAGTTCCATGAATATTTTGCTCTTTAATATATGTGGCATATCCACTTGCCAATCTATCGAGAGTTGAAGTGGATGCAACCGCTCCAGAGGTTATGTTGCCAGAAGTCATTTTTGAATAATCTTCAATTGTTAAGTTGCGATATTCCGTGGAGGATGCTAAATAATTTTTAAAATCGGTCGTAAATTCATAAGTTATGGCATTGGATGTTTGATTATAGAAAACATCAAGTATTTTATAAGCGGCTAAGGTATCCCCTGCCGGAACATTACTTACTGTTAAAGTTTTATTTTCTGTTACGATTAAACTGTCTGTATCTACAGTTCCATGAGTAGTTCCTAAACTAAAAGACGCAGCAGATACATTTCCTATAAGTATTAAAGAGAACATCAATGCTATAATTAATTTTATCCTATTTCTTGGCATCTTCATTGATATTCATCTCCTTTTTGGTCTTATAAATGTAATAACTAATCCCAATTAAAACAACTAATGCTAAAGCGAATATTATAATGTATAACATGGCATTATCCGAAGTCTGCGGAACATCTGGAGTTGGCTCAACAGGTGGTTCAGTAGGTTCTGGTTTTGTCTCTTCAATTTTGGATTTTACTGTTATCTCATTTACATATTTTTTCTCTGTTTCATCATAATTTGGCACACTTATAAGAGTTGGTAGCGATGTATATGTTGCACCATTTTCCATAATTTCATCGATAAGAATTAAGTATAAACCATTACTCAATTCGCGAAATTCATAATTACCGTCTGCATCAGTTACAACTTGCGTATCATACGCGATATTGTTTGTTTCAATATAATTTTTTAATGCGTTGGCATATTTTTGCCATTCACTTGAATTTAAAGTGTTTATATTGGATTCAAAGTTGCTATAGGGCTCAAGATAGTTAAATTTATCATCACTTTCTAAGTCTTTTATATCGGCAATTTTGTATAAATTTATGGGCTGATTGATAAAGGGATGTGCATCATAACTATAAGTGCCCTTAATTACTCCTAATTCATCGGCATTTACTGAAACTACAGCAAATAAAGAAAGGAATAAAATCAATATTGCTATTTTTATTTTTTTCATATTAACACTCATATCCTTTCTTTCGCGTATAGATCATATAACTAATGCATCCCAAGATGACGATAGCAACACCAATAATAATGTATTTTATATTTCCCGTTCCTCCAGTGCTTGGAAGAATATCTATTGGATCATTAACAATACTAACGGTATTTACCCCTTCATCATAATCCACAGTATAGCCATCAATGGTTATCTTGCCTGATGCATCAACGACGACTTTTAAAGTTTTATTTAAAAGTTTATAGCCATCAGGAGCAGTTATTTCTCTTAAATAATAGGTTTTATTTGGTTCAATAGCCCCAAAGCTTAAGCCCTCTCCTACTTTATCTGTTAGAGCTTCATCGCTGTAAAGAGCAAATTTGGCACCATTCAATTTTTGTTTTCTGCTGTTGACTTTATCAATACTTAAACTAATATTGGAAATGTAGAAATCCTCTTCAGCTATGTATTCTTTTGATGTGTCTAATGCCTTATCATTATCGGCAATAGCGCCAATTAGTTCAACGCGATTAGTATATGCCTTGATTATTTCGCTTCCTGCTGTAAATTGCGCTTTTACAACGACATTACCATTGGCAGGAACAGTGCCAATCTTGACATATTTATCATTTAGTACGGTATAACCATCTCCCGGAATAAATGATACTCCGTCTAGTTGTTCTGTTAATAGAACATCTTTTATCGGATAACTCTCCGTATTTGCAACTGTGATATTAAATTCAATTACTTCACCATTTTTATAATATTTGCGATTCTCTTTTAAATCCTTAGTTATAATTGGTGAGAACAAATCATCAGCAATTTTCCATTCTCCGGATATCAAAACATCTTTTGCTGGCATCTTAAAGGTGTTTTTAGAATACCAACCCAAGAAAACGCATGGTTTTGTCTCCGTTCCGCTATTAATACGACAGGTCGTACTTGGAATATTATTATTGACCGTGACAATTTCTTCTGGATAATGGGTTTCCGTTGGTGGAAGTACAGAAGATGGATTTACGGGAATAACAGTTCCTTGAAATTCATATTCGACTTTGTATTTAATCTTTTCAAATTGCCCAACAATTTCAACATCTTGGCTAGGCATCACAAATATTCCAGGAGCTAAATCGACAGGATCAGTTGTCGTCCAACCTAGAAAGCGATAACCGTTTATGACATCACCTTTTTTTAGTGAATCAACTTTAACATCCACACCTGATGCGTACTCTTTAGTAATTGGTGGTTTAAAACCTTCAGGAATATCACCATTTAGTGTGTATGAGACGTGATATAAGGTGTTTTTAGTAAAATGTCCGACAAATACAACATTTTTTGCTGGCATTGTAAATTTGTTATTATTTACAGTTACATCCTCAGTTGTCCATCCACTAAAAGTATAACCAGGAGCTACGGGACTCGCCTCTACTCCGACAGGAGCCCCTTGAACATAAGATGTATTTGCTGGTGCTGCAGGGGCTGAAGCAGGAACCTCACCAGTATATTTATAACTTACAACATAGTCAATCATATCCTCACGACCAATATAGGCGTGAACAGTATTAGAATTGAGTGATTGATCATTTTCTCTGGCATGACCTGTATTATAAAAATCCATACGATCAACGCCATAATCACTTAATAGTGGTGTTTCTGTTACTATACCAACAGTTAACTTACAACCGGCTTTGAGATTTTTAACTGTAAATGATACTGTTCGCGTGGCTGCATCATAGTGAAGACCAGCTGCATCATCGACAACATAGCCAGAACAACTTGAGCCATCACTTCGCTTTACAGCACCAATTGTTCCATCTTCACTTGTAAGGAATCTTTTAAACGTTAACCCTTCGGGTATTTTGTCCTCAATGTATATATTATTGGATTTTACTTCTGCTGTTGCCGAATCACTAGATGTTACTACCTCAGAGTCTTTACCGTCGTATATAACGTCCAAATAATATGTCAGTTCTGATTTTTCTTTAACACGAATATGGTTTTCCTCAGTTACTGCCGAAAGTGTAAGTCTAGCAATAAAGATTGCTAAGACTCCACAGAGCAATAAAAGAAGGAGCATTGTTCGTCCATTAAGTTTTTGTTTAAGAAATGAGATCATTTTTGCTCTTCCTTTCATTAATATTTTTAGTCAGCATCTAGTACATATGGATTGGTACTTGTTCCATCTCCTCCGCCTACTCTAGTACCTGGCTTAATAGAAACCACTGGTCTTATTGCTGACGGATTTGCCGTTGGGTTTTGATAAGTCATACCATTTCCAAAGGCAGCTCCAGTTGTATATTGTCCTTCAAGACTAAGCGGTGCTAATAACCAATAAGGATTTTCGGTAGTGCCATCAATATAAGTATTGGCGCATCTTCCAGCAAGGTCTGCTTCATCAATGGTTAGTAGTGCTATTGGATATTTTAATGCACCATTTCCATTGGCGGCATTAACCGTGAATGCATCATTTTTATTTTTACATGTAACACTTGGTTCGTTGGTAACAAAGGCACGACCATATGGACTAAAATATAAGGGATATTTAATGTTGCCAATAGTCGATAGCCAACCATGATTAGTAAGTTGTTCTGGACCAGATGTATTATCATCACGACTATTACAATATACAGTATCTTCAAGCATACCTTCATACTGTGTATCCTTTATATTGGCTTCATACCAAGAATCAACAGCTTTTTTTACATTTGAATCATTCGTATTTGTTTCCATCTCTCGGCGCGCATCATCTATAGATTTTCCTCCAGTTAATTTAACATAGAATATTCCCTCTGGCATATATGTCCCGTTTGAAGCAGTTCCTGCCTCAGTATTGTAATAGATGTAATAAACTTCTGAACATTTACCACCACTATTCAAACATGTATAATGATGGGTATTTACTTGATCTTTGTTGCTAGCCCAGTCATAGAATTGAGTAGTATTGGTTAGGGTATATTGCCCGCCAGAATATGTGAAACTTTGACCATATACAAAATTTCCAACTGGACGATAATCATAATTTGTCACATAGGCATCAATTATAAGACGCGGATTGGCACAAGAAGTACTCTTGTCGCCACAAGTATAATAACCTATATAGTTTTTGTGGTTATTATACCAATTAATTGCAGTTATAACTTGTGAATTATTGATGGTGAAAGTTCCATTACTGTTGTAAGATATGCTATTACCAACAGCGAATTCATAATCCTGATGTTTTTTCCCGTCTGCAACTTGAATAACATAGGCCGTCCTATTATTGTCTATTCCGGCGATATAAAGCGGTTTATCGATAACATCAATAGCCGTTGAGTATATTGATAGATATTTGCCAATTAAGGTTGCATCTGGGGTATTGTTAATCATTGTTTCATTGACAAGTTGATAATAAGTTCCTGGAGGGGTAACATCATCTCGATATCTAGATGTAACATCGCTAGAATAATAATAATTTGCCTCAATTGGGTATTGTGATAATACGCCTTCAACCTCTCCTAATATTTGGTTTTCATAAATAGTTCCATACATATACCCGTTATCGGCTAGTGATGTATGGTTTTGGTTGAAAGAACTAATGCCTATGCTGAAATTGTTATTTGATGGACACTGTCCGTTTGCGCTAACAGGACCATTATATAGCAGTTTTACGCCACCTGTTGATGTCGTTCTTACAGCTTTCCAGCAAGTATTGGCATAGACAACATTATTATTTTCGACGGCTCCGCGATAATAATAAATTGGTCGTTTATCGCCAGATGTACTAGATAGTTCGTAAACGCCTTTTCCATTGTAACTTGATCCTCTGTTGTCTAGTGGACAATATGCAAAATCAATGCCATCAGAAGAAGCGACATATTCACTGCTTTGATTGTCTTTAGTAGAACTATCAGCCATTATTTTATATAGGGTTTGAATTTTGGAAATTTCACCATTCATACTCTTATGGATATCCAGTAAACTCCAAGTTCCTCTAAGAGTGACATCTTTCTCCGGCATAATGAAATAATCATCATTTACTTTTTTGACATCATCAGTAATAATTTCCCAACCCTTAAATTGGTAATTGCCACATGTCATAGGGGTTTCATCAATCTTAACAGTATCATAAGCAGCATATTTTTTGGTTGCAGGAACGGCAGAAATATTGCATCCAGAAGGAGCATTTCCATCATATATAACTTGATATGCCTCACTTAATACTGGAGTTTTTGGCGTATCAATGTCTTCCTCAGGATTATCTCCAATACTTGAGGTTATATCCTCTTTTTTATTTGTCGGATATATGCCCTCTGTGCCCATGTACTCATCTTTTAAATTGACATCAATTGTCATCGTTGCTTTAGCCCCTGATCTTAAAATATTGTTATCCATAGTCCAAGTAACTTTAGGAGTCGTGCCTTCATATTCAAGTTTAGCACTTCCCAAGGAAACTTCTATTTTTTCGACATTATCGATAGTAAAATATGTATCGTCAATATAGTCTACTATCGTGAAGTTCTCATACGAAACTGGTGTATCAGCTGCTTCAAATAAAATATTATTTAAGTTACCGATATGAGCAATATATTGATGGTCAGATATTTTAGTAATTGGTTCAAGTATCTCATTACCCATTTCGTATTGTACAGCATTTACGGTCATATATGGATATTGGGATTTTAAATATTGATAGAATCCAACCTCATTAGGAGTATCTTCATTTGGAAATCCGTCAGTTAAGAATAATAAAACCAACTCACGATTACGATCTTTAACATATCCTTGAAGCACCTTATCGACGTTTACTAGTGCTTGATAATAATTCGTCGTTCCTATAGCTGTTAATTTATCAATATTGGTTATTAAATCACTTTTGTTATTGGATAGTCCTAGCATCAATTCAGAGGAAGTATCAAAATTAATCAAGGCAAAGCGATTATCTCCCTCAGATAACTTAGCTTCTACTAAGGCTTTGGCATCAGCTTTAACTTTAGCTATTTTATCGCCAACCATCGAACCAGAACGATCCAAAACTAAGATAATGTCGGTATTCTCTGTGTTCTTTTTTAAAATTGTATCTAATTCAAAGGTAATTCTTGCCTTTCCTTTGCTGATCCATTCAGCACTCTTTTCGATATTCCAAGCACCAGGATCTTTTTTGTTGTAACTTACTTTTTCAGAAGAAATATTAACACTTTTAATAGGTTCTAAAGCTGCAAATGTATTAGCTATAATCAAACAAACAGTAATAAATACTACTGAAAAACTACATAAAACCAATACTTTTCTACGATTGTTTCTAACATAATTTACTATTTTTTGTCTCATATTTATTGTATACCTCTCTACTATTTCTCTATTATATTTATATTATAGAACTTTTTTTGTTTGCTTGGCAAGAGATTTGCCGAAAAAAATCGAAAAAAGTAATAAAAAAGAGTGTTTTTAATTAAACACTCATTAGTTCTGTTTCTTTTTCTTTAATTTTTTCATCGACTATTTTATTGTATTTATTTATCAATTCTTGAACTTCCTCAGTCATACTTTTTTGTTGATCTTCAGTGAGCTCTTCGTCCTTTTTGATGCTGTTGTTGGCATCTTGTCTGGCATTTCTTAAAGCAACTTTAGCATTTTCGCCCATTTCGTGCACTTGTTTTACATAGCTTCTTCGCGTATCTTCCGTTAATTGAGGAACAGTTAAGATAACTATTTCTCCATTATTTGTTGGAGTTATACCAATATTAGCTTCATTAATTGCTCTTTCGATGTCTTTTAATGCTCCTCTATCAAAAGGTTTAATAAACAACTGCCTTGCCTCTGGTACAGTTATATTTGCTAAAGCATTTATTGCTGTAGGTGTGCCATAGTAGTCGACCATTATCCCATTGAGCATACTAGCATTTGCACGTCCTGCTCTTACAGTAATTAAACGCTCTTCTAAATTTTCAATTGCTTTTAGCATACTCATTTCTGCTTCTTCTAAATATTCCATTTTCATTATCTCCTTACGAACATTATACTTTAATTATTTTTAGATATCAATAGACAAAAAAGTCAAAACAAGCATTCCTATTGATATTAATTCTAAAAGGATTACTAAAGCGGCTACTCCGCTCGCTTGTTGGCTCTCTGAATCATATTTCAATTCTTTCATAATTGGCTTTTTCTTCAAACCCATAGACTCGATAGTCATCTGTTTATTTTTATAATTCTCAACTAGAGTTTTATCTTCTTCAGATAATTCGTTGGCATCAATTCTTCCCTCTTCGATGGATTCGGCAATATTTACTAAAGGCTCCATAAATTCATCGAGTATTGCTTGTTCTTCGTTGGCTTGTCCTTGGAAAGTTTGAAGTCTTTCAACCATAGTATCTATCAGATATTTAATTGATCCTTTGATATAGCCAAGTTCTTCGGCAGACAGATTTTCCTCATAGACATCTTTTCTAACAATTAGTTCTCTCAATCTCTCTTTATCAAAAGTTGCTCCAGTGATAGTTATTGGCTGGCTCTCTTCTAAGCGGGCTTTAATTTCGGAAATATCAAATATTTCGGTTTTATCCTCATCTAATTCACCAAGTAATCTGCCATAATTTTCATTAGTATGCGCATTTAC
>CAJTKV010000018.1:0-1610 GCA_910577075.1 uncultured Bacilli bacterium | reverse complement strand
CGGTTACTTCTATTTTGCCTTCAAGACCGTTTTCTTTAGCATATTTTTCAGCCTCTTCAAGTTCTAGGGCTTTTGTTTCCTCTTCTCTTACTACAGCATTATTTGACATTTCTGGATAGATCTCATCAAATTCGGAGGCATCATAAAACTTTAATTCGCGATGAACATTTTCTTTATAATATCTAAATATATCCTCAGCACGCATTTTAGAAACCATATCAGCATGATTATGAATAAATTCGGCCAAGGTGTTATGTCCCGCACAGACAAGCATTTCAACTTCACCGTTGTCATGTCTAATACTGATATAGTCAATATCTTTGCCTGAATCATTTTTATCTTTAGAAGTTGAAATAACGGATAATTTTTTCATATCTTCGTTATACTTTTGCATTTCATTTAAAGCCGCTTGATTGCTCAAATTTATTTTTTCTTCGACGCTTTTGAATTCTAAAAGTTTAGCCGATATTGCTTCCATTATCATCTGTTTATTTTTTATTTCAGAATATTTAAGTTTATTAAATAAAGACTCTAAATATTCTTGAGAATTAATATTATGTTCTAATGCTCTAATGTTTTCTTCCAATTCATTAATATTAGTAATAAAGTTATCATCATTAACTTGAATATTAAGATCCATTATTTACCACCTACAACTTTCTTCACTTCTTTTTTATATTTATTTTCCTTTGTCTCTATTGCTACTCTTTGAGTCAAGGCTAATAAGATCAGCAAATTTATCATAAAACTTCCACCATAACTTAAAAATGGCAATGGAACACCCGTCAAGGGAATTAATGCTAATATTCCGCCGAGATTAACACCAATATGCGTAAGGATATACCCAAAGGTTCCGAAGGCTATTATAGAACCACGTAGATTGGAGGCATTTCTCGCTATTTCTAGTATCTTGAAAAGAAGAAGTATGTATAAAGCTAAAACGACAAGTCCACCTACCATACCCAACTCTTCTACGACGATAGGAAATATAAAATCTGTATAGGCTTCTGGCAAGTACAAATACTTTTGGGTTGATTTACCTAATCCTACACCCCAAAGACCACCATTATGAATGGCAATATATCCGTTACAAACTTGGTATCCCGTTTCCTCTAAGTAACGATTGCATGGATTTTTAAAATTGAAACGATTTGATTGTGTATCTGTCAAGTACTTTTGATTAGTCTGTAAGGCAAATACAGCAAATAAAATAATTATAATAACGGAGGTCTTTAAGATATTTAGCATCTTATCTTTTCCAACTGGCAAAGAAAAGAAAATAAACATACAAATAATAGCAATAATTGCTGCAGTTCCCAAATCCGGTTCTAAACATACGAGAAGAAAAATAACGACACATGGGATAAGAGGAATGAATAAGTTATAAACTGTTTCAAATTTCTTTTTAGATCCATATACGCAGGCTAAAAAGAGAATGATGAAAGTCTTGGCAAATTCACTCGGCTGTATAGAAAAGCCAAAAACACGAAACCAACTTTGTGCATTATTCGTCACTGATCCATAGGTTTTTAAGGCGATTAAGGCCGCTATGATTGCTACTATGCCAATTACCGATAATTCTTTATACTTATCCGTGGGAATAAAATATA
>CAJTKV010000017.1 GCA_910577075.1 uncultured Bacilli bacterium | reverse complement strand
CATAACAATATTAACACTGCTAAATAATATATAATAAGTGACATCCAATCAAATATTAAATATACTTTCATCAAAAAGAATGGATAATAATATCTAATTATCACAACTATAAAGCTAAATATTAATGAGACTATAATTGATGCAATTAAACCTCTTATAACTATCCAAATACTTTCTAAATCAAGCAAATTATTATATTCCTTATCATGCATACCTAGTGTCTTTAATATACTATAAGTTTTTACCTTATCTTTTATTATGTTTTTATTAAATACAGAAATAAATATCCCTATCACAATTACACTAGCAAAAAGAAGTGTTAATTTAAGCTTAGCCAAAAATTTTGGTAATGTAAAATCATCCAAACGATTTCTATTCTCTCTTGAAACAGAAAATCCCAATTTATTAAACTCAGATTCAACTTCATCATAATGTTCTAAATCATAATCAACAAAAAAATCTTCCCAAAAATCATCATCATTTACTCCATCAAATTCCTTTTGATATATATCCCATAGTAACTCACGAGATGCAAAGCAAACATTCTCATCTATTTGAACTTTATCATTTTTCAATACCTCTACTATATTTAAATTATCAGTAAACTTCTCATGAGTTTTTAAATGTGCATAAGATATATTCATAACTGAACCTTTATATTTTTTCATTGATATAAATTTGTTTCTCATAACCCATATATTTGTATCTGCATCAATGTTTGGATAATAATTTTCATGGCATATTATGGAATACTTATCTTTATAATTATTATTAGATATTCTCTTTAAATCTTCTTCTGTCTGACCAACCAAACGAACATAACCATCCATTTTTTTATCACCTAATTTGTTAACACCAACAATATATTCACTTTCAGATGTAGAAAAAACATCTTTAACATACTTAATTTTCTTTAGTTTGTCCATAGACTCACGTAAATCTGGATAATTATCAGTAGATTCAAAAAGTCCAGCAAAATAATAATTATAATCAAATTCACCTGAAACCGATTTTTCCACATAATAATTAATAGTTTTAGAAAATGAAAACGCTACAAAAACTATTAAAGAAAGTAAAACAAGAATAACAACGGTACTTTTATTTTTATCCTGTTTTTTTATAAATTCAAATTTGTTTTTTAGATTCATACACCTATTCACCCAAATTTTCTACTATACTCTTTTTCTTTATCTTTTTAAAATATATATAATTAGTTATACATAACAATATTAACACTGCTAAATAATATATAATAAGTGACATCCAATCAAATAAAATATTTATCTTCATCAAAAAGAATGGATAAAAATATCTAATTATTACTTTTATCAAATAAATAATAATAGCAATAATTAAAGATATTAAAAAGCTCTTAACTACCAATAAAACATTTTCCAAATCAAGAAGGTTATTATACTCTTTATCATTCATTCCTAATGTCTTTAATATACTATAAGTCTTTATCTTATCTTTTATTCTATTCTTGTTAAATACTAACATAAATAATCCGACTATAATTATACTTACCACAAACAATATCTTCTTTAATTTATAAGCATTATCAAACAAACTAAATTCCAAATCATAAAAATTTTCATTTGATACCCAATACCCAAGTTTTTTAAATTCTTCTTCTACTTCAGCATAATGGTTAATATCGTAATCAACCAAAAAATCCTCCCAAAGTGTATCTTCATTTACTTCCTTAAATTCTTTTTGATAAATCTCCCACATTAATTCACGAGAAGCATAACAAATATTTTCATCAACCTTATTAATATCATTCTTCAACACTTCTACAATTTTTAGATTATCTTCAAATTTCTCGTTACTTTTCAAATTTTTATATTGTATTTTCATTGTAGAATCTTTATATTTATTCATAGATATAATTTTACTTCTTGAAATCCAATTGTTAGTTTCATGATCAATTCCTGGATAAAAATCTTTGTGACATATTATTGAATATTTATCTTTATACTTATTATTTGATATTTTTCTTAAATCTTCCTCTGTTTGACCAATTAAGCGCACTTGTCCATCTATTTCTTTATCTCCAACTTTTTTAACATCTACTATGTATTCACTTTCAGATGTTGAGAAAACATCTTTAACATATTTTACTTTTTTTAATTTATCCATTGATCCTCTTAAATCGGGATAATCAGAATCTATATCAGCCCATCCACCAAAATAGTAAGTATTATCAAAGGATTTTAATACATCGTTAGCATAAAAATTATCAAAAGTCTTAGAAACAGAAAATGATGTTAAAACTATTAAAGAAAGTAAAACAAGAATAACAACTGTACTTTTATTTTTATCTTGTTTTTTTATAAATTTAAATTTATTTTTTAGATTCATATTTTTCCAAACATCCATTCTTTAAATTATAAATCTCATCAGCATACTTTAATACATTGTCATCATGTGTAACAATAATAACACATTTATCTTTAGATATTTTCTTTAATAGTTTTAATATATTTGTACTATTTCCTTTATCAATACTTCCTGTTGGTTCATCTGCAAAAATTACATCAGGATCATTAATTAAAGAACGGGCAATAGCTATTCTTTGTTGTTCTCCTCCACTTAGTTCCTTTGGATAATGTTTATTTCTATCGCTTAAATCTACAAATTCTAATAATTTTCCAACCTTACCTTTCAGCTCAACGTCTTCCAACTTATACTTGCCATTTATGACAAGAGGTAAAGCTATATTTTCATAAGTGTTTAAAAATTCGAGCAAATTAAATTCTTGGAATACAATTCCAATTTTTTCATTGCGGAATCTAGATATCTCTTTATCATTTAATTTGTTTATTTCTATATCATCAAAATATATACTTCCAGAATCAGCTTTATTAAGTGCAGCTAAACATTTTAAAAAAGTTGATTTGCCTGCTCCACTTTTACCAACTATTGCATAAAGTTTTCCAGACTCAAATGTAACAGATAAATTCTTTAATACATTCAATTTTTCTTTATCTTTTATAAATGTCTTTGATACATTTTCTATTATAATTTTCATAATTACCTCCAAAATAATTGGTAGAAAGAAATCCACACTGGATTTCTTTTCACCATCGTTAACTAATAACTATCAAGAAGAACCTGGTCAGAAATAAATCCTGCATACTCTTGATAAGAAACTTTGCGCCCAAAAGCATTACTATAACCAGCAAACTCATAATGATAATTACCACTTGTTTGTTCTGGCATAGATACGCACAAAAACGTTCCAGCAGCAGTGTTTTTTTCCACAACTTCTTTTTGTTGAGGGCTTGCCGAATACCACACATGTCTAAAAGAAGCAATAACCGTCTTTTGTGGATTAGCAGGCTTTCTTACTTCAGTAATAGGGATATGCAAATTGTGGTTCTTTCCGTTGAAATTATAAGTTGGGGTTGCAACTTTCTTTCCTGGCGGAACATTCAAAGCAGTAATTCCTCCATCCTTTGCAGCAAAAACCATAGTTGGAACTAATAGTAATACTGCTAAGATTAATATACGCTTTCTCATTCTATTTCACCTCCTCAAGGGCATCATAACACACTTTTTATAAAAGGGGATGTGAATTATATTCACATTTGCCTAATATGATGTGACAATTTAGCACAAAAAACATTTGTTTGCGCAACTACAGGTTGCATTTATGAAAAAAGCACCATTTTGGTGCGCACCATTAATTGTTTAAATCCCAATTAATTTCTTTTATATTATTTTTCTTTAAAAACTCATTTGTTCTTGAAAAAGGCCTACTTCCAAAGAATCCATTTCTTGCACTAAAAGGAGAAGGATGGGCACTTTCAATAACTAAGTGATGCGATTTTGTAATGAATGCTTTTTTGCTTCTTGCAAAATTCCCCCATAGAATAAAAACTACTGGTGTCTCTTTTTCATTGAGAGTTTTTATTATATAATCTGTAAATAAAGACCAGCCTAAATCCTTATGGGAGTTAGGTGTATCTTTTACAACAGTTAAAGTGCTATTTAAAAGTAAAACTCCCTCTTTTGCCCATTTCGTTAAATCACCACTTTTAGATGGTTTAATTCCTAAATCACTTTCTAATTCTTGATAGATATTTTTTAAACTTGGCGGTAACTTAATTCCTTCTTGCACAGAAAAAGATAAGCCATGTGCTTCCCCTTCTCCATGATAAGGATCTTGTCCCATTATAACAACTTTTGTATTCTCATAACTAGTTAATTTTAATGCATTAAAGATATTTTCCTTTATAGGATATATTGTATTAATCTCATATTGATGATTAACAACATCCATAAATTTTTTAAATCCTTCACTACTTTCTATAACTGATAAAACTTTATCCCAATCATTTCCTATCATTTAAATTACCTCTACAACCATTGTAACATATTTTCATCTAATATTTTTACTTAATTTAGATCCCTGTTCAAAATTTATTAATTCAAGAAATTCATCAGCTAAAAAATCATGAAAGGCATCAATTCTCATCATTTTAATAACGCGATATTCTGCTAAGCCATAACCATCACGCATAAATAATCCAAAAACACCAGAACTCATTCTTTCCATATGCATTTTGCTCTTAAGTTGTGGAACAACTTCTGGATTTCTCACTAACATATCCACAAAAGCAGATGTATAGCGATAAGGATCAGTCACAAATAGATATTCATCAACACAATTACTTTGATCATGTAAATATTGCCACATAATATCTAAACTCGTCATATACATAAATATCTCTCCCTCTAAAAGTATCCATATTATAACATCGTTGTTATATTTATCAACAAAAAAAAGATTTACCAAGAAATCTTTTCTTAAATTACTTATGATATGTTTCATTATTTAATATTTTAAATGAACGATATATTTGTTCCAAAAGAATTCCTCTAAATAATCCATGCGGATATGTATTTAATCCAAATGACAATTTAAATTTAGATAATTCTTTAACTCTCTCATCAATTCCATTAGATCCTCCAATAATAAATGTTATTGAAGAATAATGCGTTAACCAAGATTCGATATTAGTAGCTAACTCCACTGAAGACATCATCTTACCATCTATTTCCATAGTTACAATAAAATCTGATGGTTTAATATGCTTTAATATTAAATCCCCTTCATCTTTTATATTACTATCTTTAAGTTCAATAATATCAAGTTTATGGTACTTATTTATTCTTTTACAATAATCATTTATCATTAAAGATAAATATTCTTCTTTAATTTTTCCTACACATATAATTCTAATCATATTTCAATACAATCCGTTCTCTCTCTTTGTTTAGCAACCACAAAATTATCAAAATCTACATGATTTTCCTCTAAAGCTTCTTTAACCGTAGCAAGAGCTAACTCCGGATCATTATTCTCCTTGGATATATGTGCTAACACAACTTCCTTTGTATTTGGTCCAATCAATCTGCTAAGATAAAATCCAGCTTGACTATTTGAAAGATGGCCAACATCACTTGAGATTCTTGCCCTAAGCCAAGCAGGATACCTTCCATGCATTAATAATTCAGCATCATGATTACTTTCAAAGACATATAAATTATGATTTGATAATTTCTCAAATAATTTATAATTTATATATCCCGTATCGGTAACATAGACAAAGGAGGAATTTCCCTCTTTAATGATATATCCTCTACTTCCTGGAGCATCATGACTTGTCTTAAATATCTCAATCGTTAACCCAGTAAAATTTAAAGGTCCTTCATCAAAACATAAATTCGGATAATCTTGCAAAAATTCTAGTTCACTCATCATTTCTTTATCTAGAAAGACCATTGGTGTATTATGTTTAAAGAAAACTTTCATAGCACCTGTATGATCTGCATGGGTATGCGTTATCAAAACTATATCTATTTCGGAAGGAGCTATTCCAAGCTCCTCTAAATTTGTCGTAATATATTTATTATTCATTCCCAAATCTATTAAGATTTTCTTATTCTTTGTCTGAATCAAAGTTGAATTTCCCTCTGATCCACTTGCTAACACGGAAACTAACATTTGAACATTACCTTACATGGATCGGCAAACTGTCCGCCTTGCCATGGTCTTCCACCTACGACAACTCCTAAATGTAAATGCGTACCTGTAACGACACCTGTTTTACCCATTAATCCAATTCTTTGTTCTCTCTTAACTTGCGCACCTTCCGATACTAATATCTTAGATAAATGCATATAGACTGTTACATAACCATTTCCATGATCAATATAAACACTTAATCCCTCGGCTTTATTTTTATCATGATTTACTCTATAAACCGTTCCCTTTTGAACAGCATAAATTGGTGAACCATATCCCGTTCCTGAAATATCTATACCTTGATGTTGTCTTCCCCAACGCCATTTATATCTTGAAGTAATAACGTATGGCGTAACGGTTGGCCAACTCCAATTTGTATTGCCCGATGGAACATAGACAAATCCATTTCCCAACTTCTTTGTTCCTCTTGTTACTACCTTATCAACTGCTGCGGTTATCGTCTCTTTCCCCGTAATTTGTAGGGATTGAATTTCTCCATTGACATATCTTATCTCTTGAGTTACACGAGTTAAACCTGGACTACCTTCTGTCGTCGTTTCCTCATAATCTTCATATTTTGATTTATCATCAATATAAACTGTTTTAGGATTTATCGTCATATTATCGACAACTGTCTTTCGATATACAACACTTACTAAAGGATTGATAAGTCCTACATTTACTACTTCTCCAGGGCTTAATAAAACATTAGCTGCTGGATATTGGGGATTGGCTATAAGTAACTCTTCAATATTTAAGTTATTGGCCTCCGCTATAGCATCCAAGTTTTCACCTTCTTTAGTGATATAACTCTTCTGCTTCTTTAATGTTCCAAATAGTAAATATTGTGATAGACTTTCGGAATCTTCAAAGATAAATTCTTCAGTCGAAACTAAATCCTTTTTTACTGTAATAGTCTCTTGAAAATAAACCGAATTTATTATTTCTCCCGTATCGTTTATTTCAACCTGTGTACCATTATCATAATTTGCTAAATCTTTTGTCCCAATAAATGCCGTTGCAACATTATATAAAGCATCTTTAATAATATCTTTTTTTAACATATAAATTTTAACTGGTTCACCCGGCTCTATTACTTCACCATCATTTATAACCTTTTTTTCTGTATAAGTAATAGTTGTCGTATATCCCTCTATTGTAAATGGTTCAATATCTTTGATTTGATCGTATATACTCTCCACTGATACAATGTTTTCATTATATGTATATACTTTTTCAACATCCAAACCATTTGGTGGATACACTTTATCTACCTTATATTTTTCTTTTATTTCTTGTTGTTCACTATCAATCAAATTGAATAACTCATCTTTAGAAGAAATTAATCCAATTTTTTTGCCATTTAAATATACCTGATAGACCTCTATTGGTGTACCAGCAACTCTTTCGTCTACACCTACAAAAAATAGTAGAAATGCGACAAATATCGTTAGAATAAAACCTATGATTTTTCCCTTCATCATCTTCACCTTAATTTTCTTGAACATTTTTTACGTAATTGCGAAAATTACTAATATTCTTTTCAAATAGTATCTCAATTGTTCCCGTTGCACCTGCACGATGTTTTCCAATAATCAATTCTGAAATAGAAATATTATTTTCTTCAATCGCTCCAGCAGGTTTATTGTAATAATCATCACGATATAAGAATGCTACTATATCGGCATCCTGTTCAATAGAACCTGATTCACGCAAGTCTGACATAATTGGTCTTTTATTTTCACGACCTTCAACATTACGTGACAACTGTGCTAGTGCTATTACTGGAACGCCTAACTCCATCGCCATCGTCTTTAAACTACGCGAAATATCGGATACCTCTTGTTGACGATTATTGCCATACCCTGGGCCACCACTAATTAACTGTAGATAATCGATAACGACAAGTCCTAAGCCCTTAGTAGAACTATGTAATCTACGGCATTTCGCTCTTATTTCGCCAATTGTAATACCTGGAGCATCTGAAAGTTCACTCATCGCTTCATTTACCTTTTTCCAATCATCATGGGCAAGTTTACCAGTTCTCAACTTAGTTCCATCTACTGCACCTTGAGCAGAAATCATACGGAACATCAATTGTTCAGCACTCATCTCTAAGTTAAATACTGCTACACTTTTTCCACTAGTTAAAGCAGCATTAACAGCAATATTTAAGGCAAATGCTGTTTTACCCATAGCAGGACGAGCAGCTATAATAATTAATTCATTAGCATGAAGACCACTAGTTAATTTATCAAAGTCATAAAAGCCTGTTGCAATACCTGTTACTTCTTGGTTATTCTTAGCCAATTGTTCTAATTGCTCTCTAGCTGATTTAACGACCTCTGCACTCGACTTAAATTCACTAGTTTTTCTCGCCGTTGTAACACTAAAAATTTGTTTTTCAGCTGTCTCAATGATATTAAAAGTATCACTACCTTCATCTCTAGCTGTATTTTCGATTTTTTCACAAACCGATATTAAATTTCTTCTTAAGGCCTTTTCACGAATTATATTGATATATGAATCAACATTAGATGCTGAAACAACTGAATCAATTACTTCACTTAAATATTCTACTCCACCAACAGTATTAATTGGCGTATTCTTTTCTATTTCATTTTTAAGAATAGTTGCATCCATCTGATCATGTCTCTTATGAATTTCATTCATAGCATTAAAGATAGCAACATTCTTTTTATCATAGAACATGTCTGATCTTAATTCTTCACTAATTTTTTCCAAAGCTGTGCTAGATAAAAAACCACAACCCAAAACCGCCATTTCTGCTTCTAAGTTTTTTGGCTCATCTCTTTTTATCTCAGGCATATTCTTCACTTCCTTTACTCAGTAACTACTTTTAAATCCACTATGACTTTCTTATGCAAGTTAATTTTAACAATATGTGTACCTATTGAATCAATTGCATGATCACATTCAATTTTCTTTTTATCGACATCATATCCTAATTTTTTAAGTTCTTCAGCAATTTGTTTGCTTGATATAGTACCAAACATTCTTCCATCATTACTTGTTTTTACCTTAAACTTAACACTGATATTCTCTAATTTTTTCTTAAGTGCCTCACATTCTTGAATAAATTCTTCTTCCTCTAAAGCACGTTTTTTTAAATCTCTTTCTAATTTTTTCTTATTTTCCTCATTATAAGGAACGGCTAATCCTTTATTAATCAAGAAGTTAGTAGCATATCCATCGGATACATTAATAACATCATCTTTTTTACCTTGTTTCTTAACATCAGTAAGCAAAATAACTTTCATTTTCTACTCCCTCGCTTTCTTGATTTATATTATATCAAAAATCATAGATAATTGCATTAAAAAAGATGTTCTAAAACACCTCTTAATAACTATAGCTTAAAACTTTATAACTGTGCCAAGGAAAATCATTTCCTATCATAATTATTAATTCTCTTATATCATCAGAACTTAATAACTTATCTTCATCACTAACATAATAATCACTCAACTTAGCAACTGATAATACATCTTCATCAACAGAAATAAGGGTGCCTTCAACCTCATGAACACTAGTAATAAATTGATTAGTTAAAATATCTACTCCATCTTTATTTATTATAGATAATCCTAATTTACCCATCTCATCTTTTCTCTCAACCAAATAACAATCATTTAAAACACTGCTCTTTATCTCTCCTGAAACACATATATTGCCCTCATCATCTATAGAATAGTTAAAACTTTTATTTGCCAGAGCCTCATCTGCTATAAACGTTCCTAAATTAATAACTCCAATTAAAGAAGCAGAAAGACATGAAATTGTCAAGGCATCTTGCCATGTCATACGACTAATTGAATCTCCAATATCGCTAATTAATCCCATCATTCATCACCTAAATAAAGTATAGCAAACATTATATCTACAGTGGTAATTCTAAAAAAGCATATATCTATATCTAAAAGTTATATCGATACCAATGTTGATAAGTTCAAAGTTATCAACATTATAATTCTATGCTATTTGCCAATACCCCCATAAAATGCTATAATAGCACTCATATATTGAAAGGGAAAATATTATGGATGGTAAATTATTAATTTTATGTGATGAACTTCCAAAGGAATACGAGCATCACTCTGTTAAAGATGTATATTTTTTAAGGAGACCTCTAATTGATCCTTATGATGATCCAGAAAGATTATTTGTTACTTGGGATGCTGTTATTCCCAAAGATCGAACATTTATCAATGGTTGTGAGCATTATGCCAGAACTTATGAAGAAATGCCTAGTAATTTTCGTCTAAGTCAAAAAGGCACTGTCGATCCTAAAAAGGGAACATTAAAGGGAAGTATTCAAGAAGATAGTTTCTTATGTGCTCTAGATCGAAATGTAGAACGAGTAAGAGAAGCTTACGAAAATGGAGAAGATTATCAAGCCGAAGCTATCGATTTAGCCGTACAATATCCTATGCAAGCCACATCTCAATTTTTAAGTGACTTTTCAACTATGTTAAGTACTAATGGTATTGTAAGAATCTTGCCTGCACATAGAGAAGATGCTGATCCTGAATTAGTTAGATATCGTACTGAACTATTAAATGCTTGGACAAATCAAAATGGATTAATGCGTGAAAACAAGGCAGAAGCTAAAGTCATTGACCCAATGGTTTATAAAGATTTTGGTGAAGTCTATTCTCGCTCTATTGATGAGATGATGAAAATATATTCACTGCCAATATTTGGAAGTGCTGAGGAAGAGGCAAAACAAGATCATAATTCTTTAGAACCCACAAAGTATCTAAAGAATAAATCTATGAATTAGCATTACTTCTTTTAGAGATTAACCAACAAAAAACTACTCATTTGAGTAGTTTTTCTATTTATCTTTCTTCTTTATATCTAATCTTATAATTCCAACTATAGCACTTGCCAGCCCAAATAATTCTATCAAGGCATTTATTGGTGAATAAATTAATAGGCAGTAGATTGTTGCAAGTGATCCGGAAATCAAAGAGAATTTGCGAATTAATTTAGCATTCTCTTGCATAAATGTTACAACATTCATCGTTCCCACAACTATACTAAATATATTATAAATATTCTCCCAATAGATAATATTTAAGACAATCAATAATATAACTATTAAAATAGAAGCTAACAATTTAATATTTTTATTTGCTTTTTCCTTTGTTACAAAATAAAGTGAAGTCAAATTGCGGATTACTCCAGCTCCACACATTATAACAGCAGATATATTTCCCAAAAAGCACAAGCCTGTAAAAGAGAAAAATGTTGCTATATTTCGAAATATTAACAACCTCTTGGCATCCTTCTGTTGAAAAGATACAATAACTAATACCAAAGCTATGAAAGCCAATATCTGACTTACAATCCAATTAAAATCTACATGCATACTTATCTTCCTTCTAAAACATTATAGCATACATCAATCTAATTATTTTTATTTTTTTCTATTTCCTTATGTTTCTTTTTCCAATCTTTAATAGCTTCTAATCTCTGTTTAAATCTCACTTCATTTCCCTCTTCAGTTGGCATATAATAAGTTTTATTAAGTAAATTATCTGGTAGACAATCCATTGTAGTTAATTTATCCTTTGCATCATGGGCATATTTATAACCTTTACCATAATCAAGTTCTTTCATCATCTTTGTTGGTGCATTGCATATATTTAGTGGCACTGGCTTAGCTAAGTCTGATAAAGCGTCCTTTTTAGCTGTTTCATATCCCACATATAGGGCATTTGATTTTGGTGCTAAAGACATATAGACAACTGCCTCTGTTAAATGCACACTGCACTCTGGATACCCAATAAAATGACACGCTTGATACACATTGATAGCAACATTTAAAGCATTAGTATCCGCAAGGCCAATATCTTCACTAGCAAATCGCGTAATTCTTCTAGCAATATAAAGAGGATCTTCGCCTCCTTCGAGCATTCTAGAAAGCCAATAAATAGCCGCATCGGGATCACTATTGCGCATCGATTTATGCAAGGCCGATATAATATTATAATGTTCTTCACCATGCTTATCATACATAAGATTTCTTTTAGAAAGACAATCGCCAATGAGCTCTTCCGTAATCAAAGTCTTCCCATTCTTTATTTCGCCATTCAGAGCACACATCTCCAAAGTTGATAAAGCCAGTCTGGCATCACCATTAGCATAAACAGACATAGTTTCTAATAATTCATCACTTATCTCTATATTTTGTTCTTTTAAAATAATATCTTCTCTTATTGCTCTTTTTAAAAGTTCTAAAATATCTTCTTTTTCTAATTGTCTCAACATGAAGACCTTTGAACGGGATAAAAGAGCATTATTAACTTCAAAAGATGGGTTTTCTGTCGTTGCTCCAATAAGGATGATACTTCCCTTTTCGACATATGGTAAAAAGGCATCTTGTTGTGCTTTATTAAAGCGATGTATTTCATCGACAAAGACAATTGTCTTAGTGCCAAACATCTGATTTGCTTCCGCCTCTTCCATAACAGTTTTTATTTCTTTAATACCGGATTTTACAGCCGAAAAGACGATAAAATGCGCCTTTGTTTTCTCCGCAATTATAGATGCCAATGTGGTCTTTCCAACTCCTGGTGGACCATAGAATATCATTGATGGAATTTGATCATTAGAAATCAATCTATTCAATATCTTGCCATCTCCCAGTAGATGCTTTTGTCCCACAAAATCATCTAAACTTTTAGGACGCATACGTGAAGCTAAGGGTTCCATAATATTATCATCAAATAAAGTATGTTCACTCATAATAATTCACCTAAAATTATTATATAATTAATTATAATTTTTATCAAGAACAATTGTTCGTTTGCTCTTTATAAAAAAAAGAATAATTAAATTATTCTTTATTGGATTTTGCCGAGATTTCCTCAATAGTTTGATTATTATCTTGCAGTAAAGCGCCACTTGTCCAAGTCGAAGTTAACCCATAATCAATGTAGATTAATTGTCCAGACATATAAGAACAAATATCACTTCCAATGACAACTAAAGGATGTCCCATTTCCTCAGGTGTTGCTGCATATCCATTCCAACTCTTTAAGAAAATATTTGAAATCATTTCCTCACCTTCAGCTTCATCTCCATTAGGGCTTGTCGATTTGTTAAAATCACTAGTTAATCCCGTCGTCGTATCTCCAGGATTAATAGCATTAACTCTTATTCTTCTATCTATAAATTCTGGTGCCATACATTTATATGTTACGAATGATTCTAAGCATTGTTTAGCAAAGACATACGAACTTTTAATCATATCAGGGTGTTCATCATACCATTTCATGGCATCTTCCCAAGTTGGTAAATTGATTAACTCAACAGCTTTGTTATAGACACTTTGCCATCCAAATCCTCCAACAGATGAAATAAACGTTACTGAACCATGATCGCTTATTCTTGGAAGTAATTTCTCTGTCATATACTTTTGACTATAGAAATTAACCTTTTGCACTTTCAATTCATTGCCAGGAAAAGCTGCAATACCATGACATAAAAATAAAGCATCTATTTTCTCTGGTAACTTTTCCAATAAATTATCTATTGCATCTTTATCACTCAAATCCGCTTGAAATGACTCCCTAACAGGTAAATCTATTGGGTTGATATCTATTGCATAGACATTTGCCCCTAACTCAATCAACAACTTAGTAGCTGCATGACTCATTCCCGAAGCTGCTCCAGTAATTACAACATTCTTTCCTTCATATCCAAATAATTTTTTTAAATCCATATATTTCCTCCTTTATGGTATCTATAAAAAGTATAACATGTTTTTTTCATTTTAAACTTATTCATATTAACAGTTTACATAAAAAAAACTTATATAAAATAAGTTTATCTATTTATCCTCATTAATTTTCGCATAAATTTTGGTATCAACCGTTGGACTCTGCTCTATTACAGTTTTATTTTCCTCTTCAATATCTAAAGATACACCAAGACTATTTAGATATTCTAAGTATGCATTTTCATCTTCCAAAGTTAACTCATTAAAAGCTTTCATATATTCTTTATTTAATTCATGATACTTTTCTCTTGCCTTAGATACTTCTTCATATAATTCACTTTGATCTTTTTCTTCTTTACTTGCCGATTTTCCCCTTATCTTTTTCCTAATCCACAATTTTGGTAAAATAACATGTTCATCAATAACCTTTATCGCCAAGTTTAAAAAAATACACAATAAAGCAACATCATTTGGCACTTTAAAGATAAGTGTAATAGCCATAAGAATTAAAAATCTTCCCCAATACCAAATACACGACTCTCCTTTAATAAACTCTGCCTCTGTTGCCTCTCTTTTTTCACCCTTTTTTTCAAACAACTTAGACAATAATTCGTTATATTTGGCATTTAAAGCACTAAACTTTTCCTTATTTTCTACTAATTCTTCTCTCAATTTATATAGTTCTTCAATAGTCATATTCGCCTAGTCTCCTTCACAATCGAACTTATTATATCAATATCTCTTACAAATTAAAATAACATTTTTTAATTTTGATATTATATTTCATATATGCTATAATATTCCGCATTACAAGGGGGATTAATATGTCATCAATAGAAGCAGATTTAAAATTAGCTCATGCCTTAATTGAAGATCGCGAAAAATTTGATAATTACTTCTGGCAATTTTATCGAATGTGGTCCTTTACTACTATAAATATGCAAGAATATCTATCACATTTTAACTTAGAAGGAAAGACATGTGCTACTATCGTAGGTAGTGCTGATCACATATTTGAACTTTTCTTAAAACACCCAAAAAAAATAATTGGCATTGATACCAATCCTCTAACTGAACACTATTTCTATTTAAAATATGCCGCTTTTAATGTTCTACCTAATCCGAAAGAATTCTTAACCTTTTTTAGATGGTTAGATTATCCCAACTTTTGTGATTATAACCCGCGAGCATTCGACAAAGATATCTTTCAAGAAATATCTAAATATCTAACCAATTATTCTCTCATATTTTGGGAAGATTTATTTAAAAACTACGAACCATCCCTTATTAGAACTAAACTTTTCAACGCATATGATGAAGAAAATAATTCGGGAATTAAGGGATCTCTATCTTATATAACTGAAGAAAATTATGAATACATTAAAGATAATTTAGATAAATTAGATTTTACCTTTATGAATACCGATATTAGAAATCTATCTGATGAATTATCAGAAAAAATTGATTTTTTGACCCTTTCTAATCTCATCATATATGCTCATGATATGTATCCAGATTGCCCTGTACAAGGTTTTAAAGCCTTAATAGATTCTCTTGCCAATAACCTTAATGATAATGGTACGATAGTTGCCGGATATCTCTACGATATTGAAAATGAAAATGATGATCGCGATATCTATAAAGCTGCTATAAGAGATTCCATATTTCTTGAAGATGAATATTCATATAAATATGTAACGCGAATCAAAGACTTTCATCGAGAACGTGGTTCAAATAATCACGATGCCATTCTCGTTTATTCTAAAAAATGATTTTTAACATATTTATCTATAAAACTTTTGAATAATTTAATATCCATCAGAGCTTCAGGATGCCACTGCACTGCTACTATATTATCTCTTGCAATTCCTTCAATTACACCATCATCACTTATGGCGATTACTTTAAATCCATTAGCTAATTTTTTGATAGCTTGTCGGTGATATGAATTAACTTCTATTTTGTCTTTACCATATACATCATGTAAAAAGGAATTTTCTTCAATATTTATACTATGCATAGTCTGATCCTTTAAATAATGTCCTTCAATACGTTGATATAATGTACCTCCAAATATTACATTAATTTCCTGTATTCCTGCACATATTCCTAAAATAGGTTTACCCGCATTATTAAAAGACTTAACAACCTTTCTAACAAAAGGATACTCATCAAACTTCAATGTCTTATCTTTTATTAATTCTTCCCCATAGTATTTAGGATCAATATCATTCGGACTGCCCGTCACTACTAAAGCGTCACTTATTGAAACTATATCATCGATATTTTTAGAAGAAATAATGGGAATCAATAATATATCTAATTCTTCAAATATCTCTTTAAACCAATTATCCAAATAACAAAATTTTTCAAAAGGTCGATTCGGTTCATACTTATCCATTCTCTCAATTATCGCTACTCGCATCATCATCACTCCTATATATTCTAAATATATCATAATAACATTATTTTTTGTCAATAAATTATTACTTATTAACATTAATCTTTCATAATCTAACCATTTACTTTATAATAAATATAGGTGATATTATGAAAAAACCATTAATTGGTATTGTTGCTAAACCCAAATTAGAAGCAGATATGTGGTATTATACTGAAATAGTTGATGACATTCGCTACAAGGTCATACAAAATGGTGGAAATGCTCTTGGTATTCTTCCCACTAATAAAACTATGACATTTAAGTTAGATGATGAATTAGATAAGACTATTCTATCTGAAGAAGAACTCACTGATTTACACGACATTATAGACAAAATGTATGGTATCATTTTAACAGGAGGATTAGTTAGCAATAACTATGAACAAGAAATTGCCTCATATTGCATAAAAAAGGATATTCCACTCATTGGTATATGCGCAGGATTTAACAATATGATAAGGGCTTTAGGTGGAAAAACACATCTAGATAATTCAGGTCTTCATAAGCAATATGGATCACGTATTGCTCACAATATAGTAATTAATCGAGATTCCAAACTATATCAGATATTAAAAAATGATAATATCATGGTCAACAGTATTCACACATACGTAACCACTAAAGAGGAAGTTATTGGCTATGAGATTGCTGCAACTTGTCCTATTGATAATACCATTGAAGCAATTGAGATGCCTGATAAGAAATTTGTTATGGGCATAAAATGGCATCCTGAATTAATGGATAACATGAACGAAATATTTAAATCTTTTATCGATAATTGCCATTAAAAAAGCATCTTAAAGATGCTTTTTATTTACCAATCAAATATATCTGTATATTTTGTTGGTTCTTTATCCAACCCACCATCAGCCAAGTCTGATACAGTTGCTCCTACTATTAAACAAAATACTATAAAAGCTACTACAACCCAAGATACAATGAACGCCGTTAAAGTACCAACTTGCTTGTCTTCCTTGACATTGATAAGGTTAATATAACCCATTATGTAGTTAAAGAATGACATAACACTGACAATAGATAAAATTATTGCGCCAACCCATACTAGAAAATTAAGACCATATAAGACTGCCATCAATAGATTAACTGGTATGAGAATTGACATACTAGAACTATATAGACATATCGCCTTTTTAAAATCAAACTTTTCATCTTTCATAACTCTTGCTATGACAAATGACACCAATATAGGTATAAAAGATATTAATACATATATAAATGTTGCATAAAATAATATTTTTAAATATGGAATATCAACAAAGTTATCAATTGAAACTCCGTAATAAAAGATTGATGATGAAATAGATTTAAATCCCGTCATCATACTCAAACCAAAACTTAGAGCAATTAAGAACAACATTATTATATTATTTCTCGTATTTAAATTATTTACCTCACTCTTAATTGTCGTAATAGGTCTTCTATACATTCCGGAAATAGTATTGATAAAAGCATCCCAAATATCTTTAACTACATCTCCACTTGTTTTTGTCTTTTTTACATCTTCCTTTTTTTCTTTTTCATTAGCTTCTAAAGCCATGAGCATCACATCCTTTTCTCTTATAGATTAACATAGATAATTATAAATAATCAATATAAATTATGTATTTAAATAATATTTTATTACATACTTTTTATACATTTGTTAATTTACTAACTATCTTCCTATATGATATACTTAACATAGGTGATCATATGAAAAATACATCTATGCCAAAAGTAATTTTAATAATCTTATTATCTTTTGTTCCAGTTGTTTTTATTATCGGAGGATTAATTAACTTATTTGTTGTAAAAGATAATGCTCAAGCCATCGGATTAATCTTATCCGGAATAGTATTTGGCATAATTGGTTTTATTATCTATTACTTTGAAAATAAAAATTTAACATACATGGCTAAATTAAAATCTGAAAACATATATAAAGATGCACACATTGATAGCCTTGAACAAGAAGAAAATAGCATCACATTAATATCAAGCGTCATAGAAAATGAGATTAAATACACATTTACTTCTATATACATCACTAAAAATATAGCTATCGCTGAAGAAATAAAAGAAAAAACTCTTAATTCTAACCAGACAAATATCAAAATCTGGGTTGACTTAGAAAAATATAAGTCTTTTGAATACAACATAGAAGAATTTATATTCAACCTTGGAGTTGATACCAAATTAGAACTAAGTGCCTGGGGTGCCAATCAAGAAAAAAACCAAGTTAATTCTTGATTTTTTTATTCCATCTTTTTAACAAATTCGTATTGCTCATCACATTTTATATTATCATTTTCATAGTTACAAGTTGATATTGGATAGTCGCCAATTTGTAATGTAAACTTTTTTTCATCATTAGAATATATATCAGAATAATTTCCTTCTATAACTCCATCTTCATCTATAGCATAAACCTTGCCGCCCTTAAAAAATATTACATAGTATTCTCTGCCATACTTTTCTGTACCCAAATCCGTATATTTAGCCTTAAATATACCCTCAATTACTATTTTAGGAGGTATTACTTGTTCTCCTTTTTTTGGTTCTTTATTCTTATCCTCTTGCTTATTGCTCTTATTTGAACTATTACCCAAAGCAAACGACATTCCGCATAAGATAATAACAATTATTAAAATTAAAAATTTCTTCTTCATCAATCTCACATCCTTCTATCTTCACTATAGCATATCCATATTTTTATGACAACAAAAAAAGCAACCTAAGTTGCATTTTCAAATATTTACTATTTTACGTATGGAATTAATCCCATAAAACGTGCTCTTTTAATTTGTTGAGCAATATATCTTTGATGTTTTGCACATGCTCCAGTCATACGTCTAGGCATTATCTTACCTTTTTCATTAATATATTTAGAAACAATAGCTACATCTTTATAATCTACGCCTTTACCAGCGCACATTTGACATATTTTCTTTTTCTTTCTATAAAATTCAGCCATTTTATTCATCCTTTCTAAAATGGTAAATCGTCATCACTTAAAACTACTTCTGATCCAAAATCTTTAAATGGATCTTCTTCTAAATTAGCAGGTTGTGAAGTCTGATCTCCCATGCTATAGTCTGGCATTTGGTCAACATACTCACTTGATCCGCCGCCATTTTTACTACTTAAGAATCTAACATTATCTGCCACAACATCAGTAGTATATCTTGTGCTTCCGTCTTGAGCTTGATAACTTCCTGTTTGAATTCTACCAACAACACCTACCATGCTGCCTTTTTTACAATATTTAGCAACATTTTCTGCTTGGCCTCTCCAAACAACGATGTTGATAAAATCTGTATGAGGTTCACCATTGGCACTTGGTCTTCCATCAACTGCAATACTAAATCTACAGTTTGCAATTCCGCTTGAAGTTGTTCTTAACTCAGGATCTCTTGTTAATCTTCCTACTAAACATACATTATTCATATCTTATTCCTCGTCTAATCTAATGATCATGTGTCTAATAACATTCTCATCAATTCTAGCTTTACGATCAAGTTCAGCAACTGCTTCATTTGAAGCATTGAAATTAACTACAAAGTAATAACCAGTAATTTCTTTCTTAATAGGATAAGCAATTTTCTTATTACCTAATTCTTTAGAATCAGTAATCTCACCCTTCATAGAAGTAATAACTGATTTTAAGTTTTCAGCTGTTGCTTTAACTGCTTCTTCATCGATAGTAGTTTTTACTATGAACATCATTTCATATTTGTTCATCATTACACCTCCTTATGGTCATTTCGGCTTAAAATTTACATTTAAGCAAGGAGCTCTTCGCTCGCAAGTATTATAACAAATGTAGACTGCTTTGTAAACACTTATTTACCATAACTAATATATATGTTTACAAATTTAAAAAAGACTTATTAGTCTTTATAAGGAGCTCGATAATTATATGCTCTATCATTACTTTCCCTTGTAATTATCGCTTCTCTTTCAAGAGGTGGAATAACCTCACAATAATATTCATTTAAATTGCCATCAAAATGCTCTAAATCCATCAGTAAAAAGCGTGAAAGTGGACAAATTCTTTTAGAATCTTTTATCCAATCCCATATCCAAACAATATCACTACTGCTATAACTATCTGTTACAATTCTCGATAATATTCCATGATCTAAACCATTGAAAAAGGAAGTATAACCACCAAGTGCCTCTCTAAATTGATCACATTCATAGAATTTCTTTATATTTCCCTTATATAATTTATTTTTTATAATATCTGATAAATCATATTGTTTATCTCCAAAATCAATTTTTTGAAATAAGGGTCTGATTACTTGTTCTTGTCCATCTTCTTCTTTAACTATATAAACACCATTTTCCCCCAAGTTAATCTCTGTTGTCGAGAACCCATATTTTTCCTCAAAATATCCCCTTATTTGCATATTCAAATATCTCTTATTGGCATCAAAAAAACTCTGAGCATCTAGATAACGATAAGTCTTTCTATCTATATCATCTAAAGTTCCTTGAGAATAAACAAAATCATTAGTTTCTATAAAAAAGGAAATAGCTTCAATACTAATCTTTAGTTTATATATTACTTTCCCCATATTATCACCCTGATGAATATATTATACCAGTTTTTAAAAAAAGAAAAAAGACTTATTAGTCTTTACTCTTCTTGTGTATATGTTGCTTTCTTAGTAACACTCTTTTGTCCTGTCTTAACATTGTAAGTATATTCATAGCCAAACATATTAACATAGTTATCTTCTTCAGGATCATGATTTTCATTAGGGAAATCTTTTTCTGTTAAACTTTCATCATCTACAAAGGCATGGAATGTATTTGTCTTTTTGTCAAAATAATTATAATTATCAAAATAACTATGATAGCATTGTGATTGTGATGAAGTTAATTTATCAAAGTTATATATTACTTTATTATTCTTTACATCGTATATCTCATAATACTTTTCTTTTGTCATTCCCATTACAATTAAATCATCTGTTAAACCTATAACAGCCTCATATTGTTTAATGATAGTCTCTTTACCATCTTGATTAAATTTAGAAAGTTTTGTACTATAATTATCTTCAGAATCTACTATTCCCATATAACAATAATATTCGTTATTATTCAAAATACAAGTATCATTATAATCATAATAATCAACAATCTTATCGAATTTTTTATTAAGTATTATATAATAAGAATCTCCATCCATTACTGAAGCATTTATTTTATAATTATCTCCACTCATCTCTAAACTAACATCGAAAAACTCATCATCACCAGACTCATTGTAGCCAACTTTAGACGTAGCATTTTCAAAAATTTCATACATTAATTTCCCGTCACTTTTGGCCGAAGCAAGAACATAAGTACCCTTTTCCATAAGATTAACATTTGAACCAATAAATAAATTATATCTATCAAAAGATAAACTCATCGTATCATTTTCTTCTGTTTTAGCAAATGCTTTGCTACCTTTATACTCTCCATAATAATATGTGTTCTTACCAAGCGTATATTTTTCAATACTTAAGTCTTTATCAATTGTATTATATTTTTTATTCAAAGTTAATTTTTCAATCTTACCATTGGAATAATTAAAAACTTCTATAGATTTATCTTCATGTATAAAACCACCATTTACAAAAATACAATCATCCTGACAAATATATGTCGTTACTAACTTATCTCCTTCATAAGGTTCATTATCACTTTCAGGATAAATTTCAAATATACCATCAGTTGTTTTATAAATAAAATACTTTTTATCCTTTACCTCTTTTACATCTTCATCTAATTTAAGATCAGCAAGTATTTTAGAACTATTATCTTTATTAACATCTTCGTTAGAACCATCATTATTCACCGGAGTATTATTATTAGTTTTATTATCATTGTTTGTTACTTTATCATCCTTTGATAGCAAAAAGAAAGCCAACACTCCAACGATTATAACTACTAGTATAATTGCTATCAATATAATTATTTTTTTATTATTTTTCTTTTTCGAAACTTCTCTATTTATTTCATTATTTTCAACATTATTAAGTAACTCATCTACTTGATTGTTACTTTCAAGAAAACTTTGTTCTTGAGTATTATTGCTATTCATCTCATTATTTTCTAAATTGATATTTTCATTTGGCATATTATCTCACTTCCAACTTCCCTATTTAATTAATTATATCAAAATAATTAATAAAAAAAAGCAATACTCTTCTACTTTGTATTGCCTTTACATCTATTTAGTCACATTGAATCTAAAATATGCTATATCTCCATCTTGCATTAGATATTCTTTTCCTTCAAGTCTAACTTTCCCAGCTTCTTTTACCTTTATCTCAGACCCATGTTCTCTTAAATCTTCATAACTCATTACTTCAGCTTTGATAAATCCCTTCTCAAAATCTGTATGAATAATTCCTGCACAAGATGGGGCTTTCATTCCCTTTTTGAATGTCCAAGCACGACACTCATCTTCACCGGCCGTAAAGAATGTTGCTAAACCCAGTAAATCATAAGTGGCAAAAATAAGCTTATCTAAACCACTATTTTTTATTCCCAAATCTTCCATAAATAATTTTTTATCTTCATCAGGCATATCGGCAAGTTCCGCTTCAATCTTGGCACACATTACAATTACTCCTGCACCCTCTTTCGAGGCATATTCTGATACTTTTTCAGTATATTCATTTTTTCCTAAAGCAATATCCTCTTCACTGACATTTGCTGCATATATCATTGGTTTTAAAGTAATAAGGGAAAAATTCTTTAAGATATTTAATTCATTTTCATCAAAATCCACTAACCTAAGTGGTATATTCTTTTCCAAATTAGCAATACATTTTTGCAATGTACCGATTTCCAATAACTCATTTTTATCTTTTGTCATTGTTACCTTTTTGCCTAATTTAGCAATGCGATTATTTAAAACTTCTAAATCGGCAAGTATTAACTCGACATTGATGATTTCAATATCACGTACGGGATCAATACCTCCTTCAACATGTGTTATCTCTTTATCTTCAAAGCATCTAACAACCTCGACAATTGCATCTACTTCCCTAATATGACTTAAAAACTTATTTCCTAGACCTTCACCTTGACTAGCTCCTTTAACAAGACCAGCTATATCGATAAACTCATAAGCTGTTGGAACTACGGATTTAGGTTTATACATCTCCGTTAAAAAATCCAATCTCTGATCGGGAACTGTTACTACTCCAACGTTGGGATCAATTGTTGCAAATGGATAATTTGCTGCCAAAATATTTTTCTTTGTTATTGCATTAAAAAGGGTTGATTTTCCAACATTAGGTAAACCAACTATACCAGCTTTAAGTGCCATTTTATTACCTACTCTCTAATATGTATTATATCATATATTTCTTATTTTGGGGTCTTCTATGATTTCTATTTCTTTTTTCTCGTTCTTCTTTTTCCCTCTTTGCTAAAGCCGTATTAATTTCCCTGATCTTTGGCGCCAAAAGATTAGTAATTCTCGTCGTTAAGACATCTATCTTCTTAGCCTCTTCATCAGTTATATCTGTTATATCGGGATAAACATAAGAGCAACTCACGACATGTCTTTCTGCCGTTTTCATCTTGCCATTACTATTTAAATACTCTAAATAAAAGAATATTTTTCCGTCATTATCTCTTCTAAAATCTTCATCTTTGAAAGTTACTCTTACGGCTTCTCTTGCTCCTACCATAAAGGCCATTGACATTCCATCTTGAAGAATATCTATTTTTAACCCTTCCACACGGGGAATTTTAACACCTTTTTTTAAAAATGCCCGACAATCAAATAGACGATTATATATTTCCCTGACATTCATAAATTTCTTATCAATTCTATTTTTCTCATCTACGAGTTTTTGATAATCTGCTTCATACTGCTCATTTAACTCCTCCTCTGATGGATATTCATCTCCACTCAAATTAGGATTATACTCAGCATACATCTTTAAAACACATTTTAAAGATTGAATCAAAGCTTCATGATCACTTCCTATTGAACTATACTTAATCTTCTTTTCAAATTCGGGATTTTCTGTCGTATAGCCCCAAACCGTATTTTCCCTCAAATTAGTATTTCCCACTTTATAAATACCTATAAAAGTATTATTATCCTTATCTTTTTGATAATCATGATAATCCTTAAGGAAAAGGGATATTGCCCCATTAAATCCATCATCGACAATTACTAAATCATACTTTGGAAATTCAGCAATATTTCTATCTAATGAAAAATTATTAGCACGTCTATAAGTATAATTAGTAAATCCTTCATTCTTAAAGAACTCTTCGACCTTTTCTTCATCTATATAAATTCCTAAAAATAATACTTTGACATCCTCTCTTCTTTGAGGGATTATCTTTTCTTGTATAGTTATCTCAGGTAATTCTATACTTTCACCCTTTAATTCACATTCATCATTTATAACATCACTTAAAATGCTTATAAATCTTTCCTTTTCTACACCCATAGATGTTATATTTGGTTTCGATATATAAAACAATTTATCTTCATAAGAACTACTAAAGAAACTTAGATAGGGAATATCATTTTCCAAGACATATTGTAAACAATCATTTCTATACTTTCCACAATCCCTGTAACCAATTGCACTAGATCCAAATAAGACAATATCAAACTTATCTAATATTTCACTTCTTCTCTCTTCATCCTTAAAATATTCATAAGATCTAAGCATTGAAGTAAACCTCTTAACATTTTTATATCCGGCATCTTTTAAAACTTCATATTCGTAGTCTTCATCACTTATCAATAGTATATTTGCATCTTTATTATCCATATTCATCACCTATAAAGAGTATTATAGCGGAAAAAAAGATTAGTTTCAATTAAAACTAACCTTTTAATGTTACAGTTGTTGTATGTTCCTTGCCATTTCTATTATAAGTAATTTTTACTTTATCGCCAACATTATAACGATATAGGTAATATTTTAGATATTCATAATCCGAAATATTATAATCATCTAACTTCGTTATAACATCGCCCTTTTTTAATCCAGCCGCATCAGCTGTTGAATCCTTAGATACATCGACAACTACTGCTCCCTCTTTTATTGAATCACTTATTTTTAGATCATAATATGACGCTCCTTCAACATTAGTCATAGTAACACCTAAAACTGGTCTTTTAATTTTTCCTTTATTATCAATAAGTTTTTGAGCAACACTTAAAGCATCTTCAATAGGAATTGCAAATCCCATATTTTCAATACTTGTTTGTGAATATGAACTAGATAGTTTACTATTAGTTATACCTATTACTTCACCATTAGAATTTGCAAGAGGACCACCACTATTACCCGAATTAATTGAGGCATCAATTTGAAGTAAATTCATATACCAAGATTCACTCGTCTTTTGACCGAAGAAATTACTTGTCTTACTCTTACTACTAGTCATCTCAACCATTCTATTTTTTCCACTTAAAATTCCACGTGTAACAGTAAATGAATATTCTAAACTTACAGGCGTTCCTACAGCAAATACTGTATCTCCTACGCGAACATCATTACTCTTGCCAATTTCGGCAACGGCCTTAATACTTTTAACAGGTACTCTTAAAACCGCAATATCAGCATACTCATCACTGCCAATCAATTCTGCTTCAACAGTTGACTCATCTGAAAATTCAATCATGATATCCTCTACTTCATCTATTACGTGATGATTAGTTAGAATATAACCATATTTATCATCTTTCTTATAGACAACTCCACTACCCCAGCCAGCTAATTTATTTCCATTGCCAACTTCTACAATTACTGTAGCATCATATAATTTTTCAACAGCATCTGCTATACCCTTATCTGTAACTGTTACTTCCTTTTGAGTATTATAATTAACTGTTTTAGAAAACAAATCCTTAAGTGGTACATAGTTCATAAGTAAATCTACAATTATCGTTATACCTAAGGCAATAACCAATATTATTATTAATACTTGCAAGCCCTTATTACTTTTTTTATTTTCACTTTCCATAAAATCCTCCTAATCGATATCTAAAAGTACTTTATAATTTTTAGGAAATCCCATTCTATCTAATACCATATCTATAGATATAACATTAAGTCTGCCGCCAAGTCTATCTATTTCATAGGCAATTTCATTTATAAACAATCTAAAATCATCTTTAGATAGAAGATATTTAAAAATCAATACTACCGAGAATAAATCTCCCTTGCCATATATATATTCCCCATTTATTACAGGAATATTTAATGAGGCATGATAAACATTATCTGGAATCTCTTTTTGAGTGCGATGTTCGAACAGGATATCTTCATGAGCACAAAGGTTTCGATAATTAGAAAGTATTGGTAAGAACGTCAATAGATGTTCTGCCTCTACATCATATTCCTTGGCAATTTCTCTTTGATCTTGTGGCTTCATAATCGTATATAACTCACTCGTTATACCAAATGACAATACTTTAACGACAATCCAAAGAGGAATATAACCATATTTATTTATGTAATGCTTTGTTGCCTCATGCTGAGCACCATTAACCCTTATCTGTCTTTTCATCTTCTTCAATAAGTCATTAACTTGTTTGACTTTATCTGGCGATTGATTATAGTTACTTGGTCGCAAATAATCAGCTTCTCGATATCCATATTTTTGAGATAAAATATAGGAAAATATACTCTTCGTATTATTTTCAATGATTAAAATATTTTTAAACATTATATTTCGCAACTGACGATCAAAATAAAACAGAGAATATAATTCGCGAAAATTCGTATTTGGTAAAAAGCATCTATCATTATCCGGATTTAAAAATAAATGACGATATCCCATTAAAAAGAAATAATTTTCACGAAGAATTATTTTTTTAGCATATTCTTCATCATCAATAACTAACCCTTTATCCCTCAATATTTCAAGTTGTTCATCTAAGGTTTTAAAAATCTTTACTCCCATAGTCTCACCTATTTTCGATTTTATCACAACTCATATAAAAAATATACAGCGAGTTTGTGAATATAATATGAAAAAAACACCTATGCGGCATTTTTTTGATCATTATTTGTCAAATTCAATGATACGACATTGCTTAAACTATCAGCACTTACTTCCTCTATATCATTGATAGCTGGTGCCGTTGCTGCCGGTTGGCTATCTAGAGTAGAATTATTTTCTACCGTATTCTTTTGCTCTGTTTGCAAATTTTCTAGATCACTTATATTTTGATTTACTACGGCAATTAAATATTCGCGATAATTATACAAAGTGATACTTATCTCTAACATTCTTTTAAATGCTGCTATTAGTTCTTTAATATCATCCTGAGTCAATTCGCTAGCATTGTAATTAGTCATTCTATTAAATAAGTTATTAACCATATTACATAACTTATCAAACACACTAGAATTTTGCTTAGTAACTAATTTATCAACAACAAGCTTAATACTGTCAATTTCGCCATTATAACCTTTTATTGTTTCTTGCATGCTAGCCCACTCCTCAATTATATTTTACAACAATATCATTTGAATATGTAAAATAAAACATCAATTTACACTCAACTATACACAAAAAAATTAGGATTAATATCCTAATTTCTTAATAATTTCTCTAAAATTATTGGCATCAGCTTCAAGCCCTTTAATATAGATATACGTATCCCCTATCCATGAGACATAATAATAAGTATCTTCTGTAGTAATTTCCAACTTTGCCCAGTTAGATCCACTACCCGTATCTTGCTTATAAGTACCTATTCCCGTTCCAATATCATCGATGACATTTTTACACTGATCGACAAACAATCCTTCAATATCATATTTCTTTTTGCCATCTATGTAAATTAAATCATAAGTATCAGAAATTACCCGATAAATAGCATCGGCATAGTCAACAGTCTCTGTTTGATCTTGAATATCTAACTTAAATTCACCCATAACCTTTTTAAAATCATCAGGTTTAACAGTTGTCTTAGTATCACTGCATCCGGCAACTAATAAGGCTGACAAACATAATATTAATACTTTCGTTCTCTTCATATATCCTCCTAAAACGATTTACGATTAACGACATCATATGTATCTGTTATAGCTATGAAGGCATTAGGATCAATTATCTTGATACCTTCTTTCAATTTATAATAATCATTTGTCGATATAACAGATAACAATATTTGATTTTTTTTCTTAGTAAAACCACCCTTAACATCTAAAACTGTTAATTCATATTTTAAATCATGCATAATATAATTTTTAACTTCTTTATCTTTAGAAGTAATAACATAAAACATTTTAGAATCATTTATTCCAAAACGCACCTTAGTAATTATATATTTATTAATAATAATCACTAATAAAGAGTATAACATAATTTGGTAGTTAAATACTAGTAGTACAAATACTAATATAATCACGTCTATAATCCACGAATATATCTTACTTGGAAAATGCAATGCTTTGCCAATCAATTCTTCTATTAAAAATGTAACTCCTGCTTGATAACCTTCCTTATAAATCATACTATAACCATAGCCACTTAGGAAGCCTGCTACGATAACCGTTAGCATCGTTTCCGGAATCTCTAAATTAATCATACCTTCAAAAAAACTTGTAGCAAACATAAATATTGGAATTAACAAAGAAGGATATAAATATGAGCTTATCTTTTCCTTAGAGACAAACAAAGATGCAAATAAAATAACGATAACATTCATTATTAAGAGATTTATCTCTGGTCTAACATGGTTATAATAATAAATTAATGTAGCCAAACCATCAAATCCAAAAGATACAAGTTTATTAGGTATCAAAAAGAAATTTATACTAATTGCAACTAATAAACATCCAATAACTACATTTAGAGATCTTACTAAATTTTTCATACCTACCTCTTCATTCTTAAATATGCTTCTATAAAAGGATATATTTCTCCGTCTAAAACCTTACTAGGATTATTTGATTCACATTCTGTTCTTACGTCTTTAACCAAACTATAAGGTTCTAAAACATAATTTCTTATCTGACTTCCAAAATTAATATTGGCATTCCCCTTTAAAGCATTAATTTCACTATTTCTCTTTTCAACTTCAATACTATATAATTTATTCTTTAAAATATTAAAGGCAATTTCTTTGTTTTTTAACTGACTTCTCTCGTTTTGAACAGTGACAACAATTCCCGATGGAATATGAGTAATTCTAACTGCCGAATCGGTCGTATTTACTCCTTGACCACCACATCCACTACTGCGATATACATCTATTCTTACATCTTCATCTTTAATTTCAATATCCCCTACTCTTGCAAATTCTGGCGTCACATTCACAGCCGCAAATGATGTCTGTCTTTTTCCTGCAGCATTAAATGGTGATATTCTAACCAATCTATGAACTCCTATTTCACTTTTTAAATAGCCATAGCAATGATCTCCTGTAATATAAAGCATCACGCTCTTAATTCCTGCTTCATCGCCATTTTGCTTATCGATAATCTGATATTTAAAGCCAAATTTATCACAGAACATCGTATACATTCGAAGTAGCATATTAGCCCAATCGCATGACTCTGTTCCCCCTGCCCCGGGATGTATTTCCAAATAGCAATTTGTAGAATCAAATTCACCATCTAAAAGAGATCTGACTTCATATTCTTTAATGCGTCCCTCTATTTCTTTGAATTCAGTACGCGAATTTTCTAGCAATTCTAAATCCTCTTCAACTTTTAACAAATCCAATATTTCTAAATTGCTTTTTATACTATCTACTATCGCATAATATTCATCAATTTCCTTCTTGATATTGGATACTTTCAAAGAAATATCATTAGCCTTCTTGGCATCTTCCCATACACTTGGATCATTTAATTCCTTTTCTAAGCTCTCCAGTTCACTCTTTTTTTCGAGGACGTCAAAGTGACCTCCCAATATCTTCAATGTTTTTTAAATAATTATTATATCCAACTTCTAATTCGTGAATATCCATTTTATCACCTCACTAGGTATTTTATCACAAAATAATTCAATTTGTTGACTAACCGTGTCGACCGCCACCACTTGAGTGCCCCATTCCACTAGAACCTCCTGATGAGAAGCCTCCGCCACCTCCAGAAGAACTACTACTAGGGGATACTGTATAGGAACTTGTCGTACTTCGCAAATATTGATCAACCGTTTTATAGATATCAATATCCTCTTTTGCTAAGTAATCTTGGGCTTCGCGTGATTTCTTCACCATCTTATTGCGGCCTATAAATATTGAAGCATAAATTAAGGAAATAATACCGGAAAATAATAATGCCCAACCCCACGGATAACTATATTTTTTATACATAAATCCCATTTCATCTATGTCATAATCTCTCATACTACTTGGTATGCCATCTTCATAAAAGTTCGTATAGATATCGACAAAGTCTTCAAAAGCTGATAAATAACTTTGACTTCGCATATCGTCATAGATTGCATCTAGCATCTCCTCACTTCTATCAAAATCATAATATAATTGAGCATTACCAAACATATAGACATTATAGTATGGGTCTAACTCATAGGCATTGCGATAGAGCAAAACTCCACTATAATTTTCTAGATTCAAACCAAAGTCATTGTAATCATAAAAATCTGTAGCATAAGTCTCATTTTGACTATCATAATTATAACTCTTAGAATCTGTTAAAATTACCATATCCATATTTGTCGTACTTATAAATTCTTGAACTTTCTTATATAGATATTCTTCCTCTTGGTCGGTCAAAATATCCGCATAATCATAGATTTTCTCCGAAGCATCGACATACGGTGTTGCCATTACATTTTCCTTATTCGAACTCGTTATTTTTATTTCTTTTTTATTAACGCCAAAGTTATTAGATTCATTTCTCTCTTCTAATGCATAAACGGGCATAAAAGATAGAATCGAAGTAATAACTATCATTAAACTCAATTTTAGATACTTCATTTTACCACCCTCATACATAATACATTAGTAAAGAACCTATTAAAAATATAATCAATACTCCTAAGAATACTAAAGCTGTATACAAGAAAACCTTTTTCTTATCCAAAGGAATATTTCCAACAAATTCTCCCGTTTGTCCATTCATAGCAAATATATAGAACTCATTATTATATTTGACACTTACCATCCACACTGGCAACAAGACATATTCATTTTGCTTATCTGTCACTTCTATTACTTCATTCTTTCTATTTACCGTTGCATAACTTAAACTCTTATCTATCGTTTCTTTTCCGCTTACTAGGACACGTGCCTTAGCATCTTCAAATGCCTCTTCTGAATCAACATCATATTTTTCTGCTAAAAATCCTGATAAATAGGCGTGATTATACTTGACTAATTCTTTGTAATCAAATGGTTCAATTGTATTCATAATATCATTATCGAATTTTTTGGATCCATCGACAGGTACTCTTTTAAAGTACATCTTACCTGCTCTTTCAACATTGTAATAATCCGTCTTTGTATAATGGGTATTGCCCGTCGTCCAATGTTTTACCTTTGTTGCTGTTCCATCCATTTTCCCATCAACTGTAATGTCATAAAGCCAAAAGGGAATATATAAACCTGTTATCTTTTCAATATTGGCCTCGCTATTAAATGAAGCCGGAACAAATGGCCTTCCCTTACGAATATTCTTAAATGCCTCGATAGCTTTTTCTTTTTCTGTTTTAAAGGGAATTATTAAGCTCGGTGCAAATTTTCCTTCCAATCTACTTCTAATAATTGACGTATTTCCACAATAAAGGCAAAATGTTGCTGCAGTATTTTCTTCTGTTATAATTTCTGCTCCACAATCCGGACAATTATATCTGACGTAATTTACATCACTTTCATCTTCTACAACCTCTTGTGTATCTACTACTTCTTCCGTTGTCTCTTGTTTTATCTCACTAGCATCAAATTCATAACCACAATACTCACAATGCATTTTGCCAATTTTTGCACTGAAATGCACTGGCGCAGAACAATGAGGACATTGTACATCTAATACTTTACCCATAGCCTTCACCTCTCTTCTAAGTATAACAAATCCCCCATTATAAATCTATACGAAATTACTAATAACCACGAAAAAATACCAGACTTTTTCTGATATTTTCTCTTTCATTATATTCAATTTTTAAATATCCACTATCTCTTTTTAATCTCTTCTTTTATAAATTCAATAAATTCCTCTAGAGGAAGACTGATAGTTTCTTCGCTATTTAAAACTCGATAACTTATACTTCTATTATCTCTTTCATTGTCGCCAATTATTACAGTAATTGGATTTTTCATGACATTGCTCTTTCTTATCTTCTTATTTAATCTATCACTTGAATCATCATATTCACATCTAATATCATCTAAAAGAAGTTTATCTAATACTTCTTTACAATACTCATCATGATAATGGACATTAACTGGTAAAATATTCACTTGCACCGGACTTAACCAAATTGGTAAAACACCTTTAAATTGTTCAAGTAATAAGACTAAGAATCTCTCATAGGAACCCAAAACTGCACGATGCACCATAACAGGAGTCTTTTTGTTTCCCTCTTCATCAATATAGAAAAGTTCGAATCTCTTTGGAGTTTGAAAGTCTAATTGCACAGTAGGTATTTGTATTTCTCTGCCCAACGCATCCTTAAACATAAAATCAATCTTTGGTCCATATAAAGCTGCTTCACCTTCACATCTTTTAGCATGCAAATTAAGTTCATTTGCTACATCACTAAGCAACTCTTCACAATAATCCCAATCCTCTTTTGAACCAATATACTTTTCTGGGTGTTCATAATCTCTTACTGAAAGCGAGACAGAAACACCATCCCATAATCCCATACGCGAATAGAAATCTCTAATTAAATTACACATATTAATAATTTCTTCTTTAACTTGATCAATGCGACAAAATGAATGTCCATCTTCAACAGTTATCGCATACACTCTTGATAATCCCCCAACGGCGCCTTGTAATTCAGCACGATATTGTTTATCAGATTCCATATATCTAATTGGTAAATCCTTATAACTTCTAAGTCTAGATGCATATATTTGAGTATGATGTGGACATTGTACAGGCTTTAATGCATAGGCATGTCCCTTAGGTGAAGATACCCTAAATAACTCATCATTAAATTTAGCAGCATGTCCGGAAGTTTCAAAGAGTTGAATATCGGAAAGTGATGGACAAGAGACCTTCCTAAAGCCATACTTGCGACATACCTTTTCTATTTCTTTTTGTAATTCATCCTTAATTATTGTTCCTCTTGGAGTATATAAAGGTAATCCTGCTCCAACGCGATCGGAAAAACAAAACAAATCTAAATCTGCCCCAATTTTGCGGTGATCATTTTCCAATAATTCACTTACCATATCTAAATATTTTGATAACTCATCTTCCGATGCAAAACACTTTCCAACAAGTCGAGTAATCATCTCATTATTTTTATTTCCCTGATAATATACCCCACTTATTCTTAATAACTTCAAAAATATCTTGTTATTTCTTTCATTAACTTTTCTTTCTAAATAGGAAAAGTCCTTCTCTGAAACTCTCTTTTCTGACTTAAATTCTAAATAGAATTCATCTTCATTTATAACGATATTTTCATAATCCAATTTACCATATTCTTCATTTATAATTTCTTTTAATATCTTACTTCCTTCTTTATTCATAATATTCCTTCTTTCTTATATTTACTTTATGAAAAGGGTAATCGTCTCATCCGTCATCGGCATCACCCCTTTAGTTTATTAATTAAATTATATCATTTATTTATATTTTAAAAATTAAAAAAGCCTATTACTGGATGTAATAGACTTAAAACTTATATTTCACTAATTAAGATTTAAACATTGCTAAAACAACCAATATAACGCATTGATTTAATTGTTAAATATTCCGTTGTCGTTATTTGTCTGTTTAACATAATAATCTCCCTTTTCATAAAGTAGTTAAATCATAACACTAAGAACTATGATTGTCAAATTAGCTTATATTTTCTAAAACTTTATAAATATCCAAAACACATATAAACTCAACTTTCTCTGGACAGTTATTATACTTCTTTGCCTTTGATTCAAAGATAGAATAAACGCTATTGTTAGATACAGCAATTTGTTCGAGCATTGGTGGAAGTTCTATGCTAGCTAATTCTTTATTATATCTAGTTTGCATTTCACTATATTCAAAAACTTTAATATATGAACTCTTTCTCCTTTGATAGGAATTACTCGTAATCATATATTTTTTTAATCCCTTGTTAAAAAAGGTAATACTCTGTGTTTTAGCTGGAACCATAAAACTATTAACATAATTTAATTTTATCTTATCTCCCTTGTTAATAACTCTATATTTTTTAACAATACTCTCACTATCTTTGGAAAAATTTCCCAAATAAATATATTCATCATCCATAGTTACAAAGGCAATTAACTTCTTTTCATCATCCATAAAGTCTTTTAAATTTTCGCCAACATTCACAAATCTATATTTATACTTAACCTTCGTTTTATCTAAGAAATCAGAGGCAACATAGGCATTTAAAATTCCATTATCGTCGGGAATCCATAAGAGATTATTATTTTTATCATAGGCTAATCCTCCTACATGAGATTTATTTCCAAGATTAACTTCATTTATAATATTTCCATAGTCATCTAAAACATAAACTAAAGAATTATGCTTTTCTTCACTATCGTATGCACTTATTAACACATACTCATCCATCAAAGCAATACCTTGAGGAACCATATTTCCCACTATGGGAATCTTCATATCTGCTTGAATAATTGTCCTAAAAAAATTTGGATAATAGCCAGATATTTTTTCTATCTCATCACTAATAATTCTAAAATTTTGTTCTTTATCCACTGCTATATATGAATTATCATTAATTATTTCATTATTGATAATTACCGAATCAACTTCCGTACTATCTAATTTTTTAATATTGTCCGATTTAAACAACAATAATATTCCTAGAAATATTGTCGTTACAATCATTATCAACTTTTTCATAAATTTTAAACTCTACTCTCTTTCATATTAATTAGTAGTAGAAAGAATCCAAAATTTCATGAATTCTATCTAATGTATTGTTTTCGTCCATCGATAAATTATAATTATCATAATAGAAACTATATCTAATATTGTTATGAGCAAATATAACTAAATAATGATTGCCTCTTTCATTTAATCTCACAAGCAGTGCAGTAGTATCTAAATTCTTGATATAATAATTTTTAACACTATAATAATTTCTCACCTTTAAGTCAAAGTCATTATTTTCTTTATAATACTTTGTTTTAAATTGAGCAGTTAATTCCACACTTTCTAAAAGTTTTTTATCTTCCACATACTCATAATTATCATTAAACTTTTCATATACTTCATAAAGTTCCATATAGGCGATTTTCTCATCTTCATTTTTTCTCAAAGTATTAACTTCATATCCAGGTTCCATATATTTATTTCTTAAAAATTTGACACCTAATATTTGCTCCAAATCATAATTTGAATAAAATGTCTTTAAGCCCTTTTCAAAAGATTCTACCCAATTTTCTCTTGCCACTATATTAGCATCATAGTCGACCTCTAATACCCCATCATAAGTTGTCACTAGTTCAGAATATTTATTTCCATCTTCATCTTTCTTTTCTTTGTAATTAACAATTAATGAATTAAAGCTCTTTCCTATATCATAAGCATTAGTAATGCCGAAGATACAAAAAATAACCACTGAACAAATGAGAATAGCAAAATGCATATGAACATTATAATTGCTATGTTTAGTTATATTGTTTAACATTTTCTGTTTTTGTTCTTCTGATGGACATATCTTTTCAAACTCTTTTTTATAGGATTTTTTCAAATCTTTCATATTATTCTTCCTCCATTTCCTTTTTCAATTTTTCTTTTCCTCTTTTAAGTCTAGATTTTATTCCCGATTCACTTAAATTCATCAATTCAGCTATTTCTTTAATGTTATATCCCTCAAAATAATAAAGATACAAGGGTACACGATATTTTATCCCCACATAATTTAACGATTTTAAAAGATTATTCTTATCCTTATCAACACTGGCAATATTGTCATAATCCTCTAAATTAACTTTCTTCATCCGCCACATCGACTTAAGCATATTCTTACTATCATTTATCGCGACTCTAAAGAGCCACTTTTTTACATTTTCATCAGAAGAATTGAATTTATCTATATTTCTGTATAATTTAATAAATGTCCTTTGTAAGATATCTTCAGTATCTTGAACATTCAAGGTATAACTATAAATTAACCGATAAACATCGCATTGATATTTATCAAATATCTCCATAAATAAATCATTCATTGTCATAAACTCCTATTGCTATCTTCACTATATAAACAACTCACCTATTAAAAAAGTTGCATAAAATTTAATGTTTTCTATTATATCATTATTTTTATATATTTTTACTATTTTGTGATATAATAAAAAACACTTATTAAGGGGGATATTATGAATACTAGAGAAAAGACATTAAAAAATATTGAAGTAGCAAAAGAGGAATATAAGTTATATTTACTTTTGCTTAGGAATTACGCCTTAACAGGGGAACCAATAAGCGAATTTTTAACACAGTTCAATTTAGATGAAGAAAGTGAAATAGTTCCATATATATTAGATTTAGAAAATGGCTATGAACTATCTAAGTATGGACATCGTCACGAAAAAATTCGTGCCTATAATGGTTTCCGTTCTTTATATCAAGTAAGCGGATTAACAAGTTATAACAAATCTAAAACTACTCGTTCATACAAATAAGCCTTTTTGGACAATATAAAAAGACATCTTACTAATTGACGTAAGATGTCTTTTTATGAAAAATATATCTTTTTGCATTGTTTAATTATTATTTATCAATAATTATTCGCATTCTCCATCTTTATTACAAGATCCACCGGTATTTTGATACACTTCATCAAATATTTTTTGATAGTTATCATATAATTCTTTTTCTTGATCCTTTGTTAGATAATCATATTTTGTCTGAGAATCATCCAAATCCACTGTACCTGTATGTTCTGAAACGACAGTACCTCTCTTAACTCCAATAACATAAGGCATATAAATTCTCTTTTCTCCAGTATCTAAGACTTTTCCATCATCATCTTTTAAAGTATAATCGCGCAAATTATCTTTTAGCTTTTCTAATAATTTATAATAATTATCCGTTCCTTTTATCTTCTTTACTGCTTTGCCATCTTCAACTTCCCAAACAGATTTTTCCTCATCTAAATTTAAATAATATATTTCCTTTATATTATTTTTCTTAGCTACATCTACTAATACAGGAATAGCATTTCGACACCAAGGACACCAAGCAGCACCAACATATATAATCGCATTTTTATTATCTATGACATCAATTGCCTCTTTTGCATCGATATAAATAAAGGGATTATCCTCATCAACTGTAACATCGTTATACTTTGCTCCATCACTTTCTCTTATCGTGCCATTAAGTACTTCATATTCCTTTTTAAAACGTTTAGCATCCGTCTCCTCATCATTCTTTTTATTTAAAATTGCAAACGAAATAGCTGCTAAGACGATAAGTAAACCTCCTAAAATAATGGCGATTGTTCTCTTTTTTTCCATAATATCTCTCCTTTTTCATTTATTTTACCCAACATAAATTACTATTACAATAAAATCTAAGTTGAATTCTCTAAACTATAAGTTGAGATATCATTTAACAATTATCATCTAATTTTAAAGGTATATGATAAGCTGTTATATTATCCTCTAAATCTACAGCCTCTATTTCTAAATACAAACTATTCTCTTTATAAATTTTACACTTATTTTTATAATTATCGACGACAAAATCAACATCTTTTAAAAACTGATCTAATTTCTTTGTTCTATTATCATCAAAATAACTATTCTCACTTATAACTGTCTTCGTTTTATCATCGCTCTCATATAGAACACAAGTTATCTTTTTATATTCCTTCTCGTCATTACCTCCACAATAAGTTATATTGGATATATGAATAGAAGACTTCAAATCATTATAAGCTATACTTCCATATAAATTAAAATTACTGCAATTGGGAGATAAAGTCTTAAAATTAAAATCATTATTTTTCTTTAGGTAAACTCCTAATAATAAAATTATTATTAACCCACAAACTAGAAAAGACACAAAAAATAATTTCTTTTGTGGTTTCTTTGTCACTGTTTCCTTTTCATCAAGTAAACTTGCTAAATCAATATTATAATCGTTACAAATTTCTTTTAATATTGCTATATCGGGAATATTCTTCCCATTTTCCCATTTAGAAACAGCCTGATATGTAACGCCATAGCGATCAGCAAACTTTTGTTGACTCAAATTGTTCTTTGTTCGAATATCTTTAATTAACTTGCCAATCTTTTCCGAATCCATATCAACTTTTCCTTTCATCAATATTATATCAAAGAAAAAAGCAAATCCCAAGATTTACTTTACTTGTTAATTTAAATGTGAAGTGCAACAAAGTTGCATTGAAAAAGACATATGAGTA
>CAJTKV010000016.1:34358-39162 GCA_910577075.1 uncultured Bacilli bacterium | reverse complement strand
TCTGGTGATGAAGCCGTTAATATTGGCGTTTGTACTTCTATAAAACCTAAATCATACATTTTATTGCGCAAATAATGCAATATCTCACTGCGTAAAAATAAATTTTTCTTTAATTTATTGCGACGAATATCTAAATAGCGGTATTTTAAACGCGTATCCTCTAAGGCATTAGTATTATCTTCAATTGTAAAAGGAAGTTCCTCACAAGTATTAAGAATTTCTAACTCTTGAACTTCAATTTCAATATCTCCTGTTTCCAAATTAGGATTTTTACTTTGTCTTTCGACAACTTTACCTATAACTTTAATAACATATTCACTCTTTAAAGTATTTGCGAGTTCATATACTTTATCTTGAGGATTTATTACTAGTTGGATTATTCCTGTTCTATCCCTTAAATCAATAAAAATTAAGCCACCTAGGTCACGTTTTTTTTGAACCCATCCCTCTAGAGTAACCATCTTACCTACGGATTCAATATTTACTGTCGTATTATATACTTTTTCCATAATATACCTCCTACATATGCATATCAAGATAATCTAATAAATCATTGATATTGACACTTTCTTCTTGTTTAGTTTTATTATCCTTAATCGTTACTTTATTGCTTTCTAATTCCGAATCATTTAAAACTATTAGATATTTAGCATTAAATCTATCGACGCTTTTGAATTGGGCTTTTAATGATCTCGCCATTGAATCGGTCTCCGCAATAAAGCCATTAAGTCTTAAATCTTGCGTTAAATAGCACGCTGTTTCCTTTTCGCTTTCTGAAACATAGAGAATATAGACATCTATCGAATCATTAATAGGAATATTAACGCCATTTTCTTCCATAGCCAAAATAGTGCGATCATACCCCATAGCAAATCCTACTCCTGGTACACTTGGTCCACCTAGAGTCTCTACAAGCCCATTATAGCGTCCGCCACCACCTAGGGCATATGAATCATTTAAAACTACTTCAAAAACGACATGATTGTAGTAATCTAAACCGCGAACTAACTTCGTATCTACTTCATAATTAATCTCCATTAAATCGAGCATATCTTTCAATTTTTCAAAGCGATTCTTAGATTCTTCATTCAAATAATCCAAAGTCTTCGGAGCATTTTTAATAATTTCCGATTCTGCATCCACTTTGCAATCGAGAATACGCAAAGGATTCTTTTCCAATCTCTCTTTACAATCCTCGCATAATTCATCAATATGTGGACGGAAATAATTGATTAAAGCTTCACGATAATTATTTCTCGATTCCGTATCTCCCAAAGAATTTAACTTAATAGTTACATCATCAAGCCCCAGTAAGCGATAGGCATTATAGGCAAGGGAAATAACCTCGGCATCACTCATAACATCATCTGAACCAAAGCATTCAAATCCCCATTGCGTAAATTCACGATTTCTACCACTTTGAGGACGCTCATAGCGATACATCTTCATGTTATAAAAAACTTTGATAGGATCTGTCATATTGCCATATAGCTTATTTTCGACAAACCATCTAACTACTCCCGCTGTTCCTTCAGGTCTTAAAGTTATATCTCTATCTCCACGATCTTTAAAATCATATGTTTCCTTTTGAACCATATCCGTAGTTTCTCCCACTCCTCGGTGAAATAATTCACTTGCTTCAAAAACCGGTGTTTCAATATAGCCATAGTTATATTTCTCACAAAGAGTAGCCAATATCTCATCGACATAGGCACGTTTCTTTGCTAAATCTCCATATATATCATAAGTTCCTTTTTGTTTTGTAATCATTTTTCATTCTCCTTTGTAATATAAAAAAACCTATATAAACGTAAGGACGAACGAATCCGCGGTGCCACCTTACTTTACATAGGTACTCTTTACTTAGTGTTATCGCTTGCTAGCGTTTTGCTTTATAGAAGTGTTATTTGAATAATACATATGCGGCATTTGCACCATCTAGCCTTCTCTTTCATATTTAATTACTCACTCGGGTCTTCCCAACAAAAGTTATATTAATTATAGTTAAAATTTATTATTTAGTCAATAAATATTGCTGAACTTATTAAAATTAGCCATTATTTTGTAAATAATTATTTTAAAATAGCAATACTTAAAAAGTTGATAAGGGATGCTCTGATTTCTTTTCTAATTTTTTTATTCCCTGAATCCCTTTAACATCAGTTATCGATTCATTTTCCAAGGAAACTTCTGAAACTGACGGATTAAATTCCGTTGGAGATTCCAAACTTATTTCACTCAAATATGCTTGCCACTCACTATATAAAGCACGCGCTACTTCATCAGTATTATTATTTTGGCGAATAAGGGCCTCGACAAAGTCATCGCTCGATAAAATATCCCAAAGTGCTTTTGCTTCCCTTGTAAGTCGTTTAACCATAAGTTCGTTCATTTCCATCACATATTCTGTTTGACTATACAATACACTTCCGAATAGTCCAACATCTTTCATATGTTCTCTATTAAAAGAGGGAAAAGAGACCTCCGTTTTATTTAACTTTTCCTTTATTTTTTTATACTTATTAATAGAACGAGCAAGATATGGACTACATCCTAGTGCACTAACTGCCAAGCCTAACAAAAAAGATGCCAAAAAGCCAATTCTTATAATGAGAACGGCACAAGCTCCCCCAAGTGAAATAACCGTTATGCAAAATAATAGTCTTTCTACTACCGTTCTTCTTGCTTTATCTAAATCCATAACTAGATCTGCAAAATATCTACCTTCTTGATATTTTCTTCTCAATTCAGGATAATCTTTTTGCAGCAATTTGCGTTCCTTTAGTTCTCTATTAACATCATCCAACCTATCTTGTAAGTATTCTCTTGCCTTCTTTAACATAATATCCCCCATCTCTTTTAATTATTATCTAAATCTTCTAATTTGTCCGGTACATAATGCAACTTCTTTGTACTATTTTTATAACACTCTTCCGGAATATTACCTGGTTCTAAAGAAACTAATTCAGGATTTATTCTAGAAATTTCATCTAAATAGGCCATCCACTCTTGTTCCAAAACTGCCTTATATTCCTCATCCGTTTGGCAATTTTCATAAAGATCAGCATATTTTAATCCTTTATCATTGACATCCACACGACTTAAAATATCTTTAATAGAATTTAGATATTGTGTCTCTCTATCAAGTTCGCGCATGGCATTATCTATTTTAGCTATAGTCAAAGAACATAAATTAAGTTCAATATCATATATTCCATCATAACCACCTGGATCAAATGTTTCTAGATTTTCAAGAATATCTTTATATAATCCTTTAGCCGTTTTATATTTGGAAATATTGACTCCTAGATGAACACAATATGCTATTCCCATTAAAACTAAGGATATCGTTGGAATAATCGGTAAAGATACAAATACGACATTAATAATCGAATAACCAACCATTATCTTTAAAATATCATTTATCATATCCGTAAACATTTTTTCTTTACCCGTTAATTTGACATTATAAGAATCAACTAAAGCTCGAGCCTCAGCCTTTGTTCTTTTTAAACTTTCAAGATACTCTTCTAAAAAAGATATATGACTGCTAACTCTCTCTTGTTCTTTTTTTAGATATTTTCCCGCATTTTTTAACATAATATCACCTGATGCTTATATTAACACTATTTATTTTTTATATCAACAAAAAAGATACTATATAATCTAGTATCTTTATTTCGTATAATCACAAGAAGAACACTTTATCGTATCTTTTTTCTTTGTAAGTAAAGAATTACATTCAGGACATAATTCTCCAGTTGGTTCATCCCATAAGGCCATATCACATTTAGGATATTTATCGCAGCCATAGAAAATCTTTCCACGACGTGTCTTCTTTTCAATTATATGACCACCACATTTCGGACAATCACATATAGTTGTAATGATCTTTTCCTCTTTTTTGATATACTTGCAAGTCGGATAATTGCTACAAGCCGTAAATTCCCCATATTTTCCCTTGCGAATTACAAGTTCATTTCCACACTCAGGACACATCTCACCAGTCGTCTTAGGAGCTGCCTTTTCCATTTTTTCAAAAGCACTCTTAACTAATGGTTCAAAATCTCCATAAAATTCTTTTAAAACTTTAACATTATCTTCTTCGGCATCAGCTATTTTATCTAAATCTGTTTCCATATTTGCTGTATATTCCACATTGATAACATTGGAGAAAAATTCTTGAAGCTTATCAGTTGTTTCGATTCCCATCTCTGTTGGATGAAATTTCTTTTCTACGACTTTAACATAATCGCGATCTTTTAAAGTTTTCATAGTCGTTGCATAAGTACTAGGACGACCTATCCCCAAACTCTCCATCTCTTCAATCAATGTAGCTTCGGTATATCTACTTACGGGTTTAGTAAATTTTTGTTCCGTCTCAACATCGTTAGTAGAAACAACTCCTTTATATTTTTCAAAATCTGGCAAGATTACATCATTAGAAACTGCATAATCTTTATAGGCTTTTAAGAAACCATCAAAGATTAAAATTTGTCCAGTTGTCTTAAATTTATAATCATTATTATCGAGTATTACAGTAGTTGCTAATACACGCGCATCTTTCATTAAGCATGCCAAGGCACGAGCATATATTATAGAATAAATCTTAAATTCGTCAGCTGAAAGATATTTTTTAACACTTTCAGGCGTACGATGAATACTTGTTGGTCTTATAGCTTCATGGGCATCTTGCACATTATCGTTCTTTTTGCCCTTTTTTACTGCGCCTACATATTCTTCACCAAAGTTTTCTTTGATATAGGCAAAAGTATCATTTATAAATATTGGAGATAGACGTGTG
>CAJTKV010000016.1:30433-34348 GCA_910577075.1 uncultured Bacilli bacterium | reverse complement strand
ACGCATATATGTAATTAAACCCACTGTCTCACTGCCAATATTGATTCCTTCATATAATTTTTGAGCAACACTCATAACTTTGCTAGAATTATAATTAAATTTATTAATACAAGCTTGTTGAAGTGTAGATGTCGTAAAAGGCATTACTCCACTTCTATTCTTCTCTTTTTGTTCGACAGATTCAATTTTATAATCTTCACCCAAAGCATCTAAGACAACTTTGACATCACTCTCTGAATGAAGTTCTACTTTTTCACTTTTATATTTTTCTAAAGTACTTTCAAAATCTTGAAACTTAGCAGTAACTGTCCAATACTCTTCTGGAATAAAGGCCTCAATTTCTCTTTCGCGATCGACAATCAACTTTAAAGCTACCGATTGTACACGACCAGCACTCTTTCCACCCGTCTTCGATTGCATCAACTTTGACAAGCGAAAACCTATAATTCTATCTAATATTCGGCGCGTTTCTTGTGATTTAACGAGATTATAATCAATTTTGCGCGCATGATTGAATGCTTCTTTAACTGCCGGTTTTGTTATTTCATTGAAGACAATTCTCTCATAATTATCATCATCAATACCTAAGGCATCATATAGATGCCAAGATATTGCCTCTCCTTCACGGTCGGGGTCGGTTGCAAGATAGACAAAGTCACTTTCCTTGATATCTTTCTTTAATGCATTTATATCTCTTTTCTTTCCAGAAATAGGTACGTAATTGGGTTCAAAGTTATTTTCTACATCGACTCCCAATCCATATTTTCCCGTTGTTGCCAAGTCACGTATATGACCTTTACTCGATACTACTTTATAGTCATCACCAAGGTAAGCACCAATAGTATGTGTTTTAGCAGGCGACTCAACTATTACTAGCTTCATCTTTATTCCTCACTTTCGTCGTTTTTCTTATCTACTACTTGCTCCTGTTTTTTCTTTGCATCAATTTCATCTTGATACTTCTTTAATCCATTACCTAAATATTTAAAATAATTTGACTTAATTGCCGTCGCACTCATTTTCTGACGACGATTAATTTCTTTATTAATTTCTTTTAATTCTGCACCACTTAATTCCGTTGCGTCATCAACATAGGTCATTTTACTACTAGGAGCATGGTAATACCCAATTTCACTTTGCCATGACCCATCAGCGAATACTACACGGGATTTATGGGACTTAGAGAATATATCCGTTCCAAGATATAATCTTGGATCATAATCCATATTAAACATATTAAGCAATGTTGGCAATAAGTCTATTATAGATGTATAATCGGAAACGGCAATTGGGTCCATTCCTGCATTATATATTATCAAAGGTGTTCTGTCAACATCTTTACCAGTAGTTGAGTTTCTATTTACTTTATAATTAGCATTATTGGCACTTAAGTACTCATTTATTTGACCATCCGTCAAACCATATGGGAAATGATCACCAAACATGGCAATAACCGTATTTTCTAATTTGCCCTCACTTTTTAGTTCATTAAGTAATTCTTCCATCGCATGATCAAATTCACGCATCTTTGAAAGATACCTACTTAAAGTTGTTGAATATCCCTTAGCTGTAAAATCACTCTTATACTTATCGCCCATCGTACTTGAAACATTGTAAGTTTGATGAGTTGTAACTGATGCAAAGTAAGCCATGAATTTATCTTCTTTCATGTATTTATCCTTAGCTTGCTTAAACATATCGACATCACTTGGCCATTCCTCATATTTTGAATCATAAGGAATACCTAAGTCTGTAACGCTATAGAACTTGTCGTTTCCTAAACCACGATGAATTTTTCTTCTCTGATAATACATCTGTGTGTAGTCATGATATGAAGAAGTATGATATCCCTTATTTTTGAATATATTAAATACACCCTCAAAGTATTCATTAGATGCATATGTATTAGCAGTACAGGTATTATTTATCGTAAATAAACTTGATAACACAGTGAACTCATTATTACCTGTCGAACAATTATTGCGAGGCGTAAAATTATTTCTAAAAGATATTCCCTCATGATACAACTTATAAAGAGTTGGAAAATCATCCTTATTTAATATTGATATTTCATTGACTGATTCCATGAGAATAATTATCAAATTCTTACCTTCAAAAATCCCCGTCATCTCGTTTTTATCGGTTATTTCGCGATTAATAAAATATTTATTCAAATTATTATAATTTTCATTATCCGTATTATCAATGAGTTTTTTCCATGCCTCATCATTGATAATCCTTGAATTATCCGTTATAACTGGTTTATTTATATTATTATTATTTTCCTTTTCTTGATTGCGTTCTTCTTCAATGCGCATGACATCTTCCGCATCTATTCCCATAATATTGCTCTTTATATCGGCAAATCCATAAACAGCAACACCAAAATTATTTACAGTTAAGTTAGAATTTTCAGGATATAACCACAAAGAATAATTACTTTCTGTTTGTAATTCATTTTGCATCTTTTCACTGGTTATCGTTAAATAATAAATTCCACACAAAGATACAATAGCAATAAACGTAACTACCTCTATATAGACCTTTTGAACTGTTGTAAAAGTATTATTGCGTTTCTTCCTTTTCATAATCAAACGATCAACAACGATATAGTATACGACAAAAAGAATTGTCGGAAGCAATATTAGATAATACTCTGGTTTTAAGGAATTCATAAAGTCAAGAATATAACCTAAAACCTTAGTTCCCTGCTCTGAATTACCTATCCCCATAAAAAATCCTAAATAGTTATATAAACCGAATTCAATAAATTCATATATTCCTATAAATATAACATAAAAAATATTCAGAATACGCCCTACTAACTTAGGAAAAAAATGATTAATATAACTGATACTAAGCCCCATAATCAAAGAACTTATAAATATTCTTAAAACGGCAATATCTAAAAGGGGTGCCGATGTAAATAAACGAATCACCATCTCCAATATAAAAGTAAATGCCGTTAAGACAACTGTATTTAAAACCACCCTGTTAGTAAATATTTTACGTAACATTATTTTACACCCTCACTATCCTTTTTAACAATATCACTAATTGGCGAAAAAGTAAATCTATAAAAATCTAAAACGCCATATTTTTTTACTGCTTCGATATGTTTTTTTGTTGGATATCCCTTATGTGAAGCGAAGCCATATTCGGGATACTTTTTATCTAATTCATACATCATTCTATCACGCGTTACTTTAGCAATAACTGATGCTGCCGCAATAGATAAACTTTTTGCATCTCCTTTGATAATAGACGTTGTTTCTACATCCAACTCTAAAGGCATCGCATCTATTAAGACGTGTTCTGGCTTTACTTTTAAATTTCCTATGGCTTCCTTCATTGCCTCTTTCGTAGCCGCATAGATATTTATTTCGTCTATGCGTTTAGGAGATGCTATACCAACTCCATAGGCAACAGCTTCTTTAATTAATATTTCATAGAATTTATCACGTTTTTTTTCTGTTAGTTTTTTTGAATCATTTAAACCTTCTAATTCATAATTTTTCGGCAAAATGCATGCCGCTGCCACGACTGGTCCACAAAGAGGTCCACGTCCTGCTTCATCTACTCCAGCAATTAAAGTTATGCCTTTATCGTATAAATCTCTTTCATATTCCAATAAATCCATCTTATTACTTCCTTTTTAATCATCTACTTGATCAAAGGTAATACCTTTTATTAGTTCATTTTTAATATCATTAAGTATCGCATTACTTACTCGATCATAATCAATTTCTCCACCACGAATGATGGCCCCTATTTTTTTCCCAATAGCCTCATATGTTTCAACTATATCATCATTATTTACAGAGGATATATTATATCTACCTTGCAACATAGAATTATAATACTTATCTAATTTATTTAATATATGAATGGCAACCTCATCTACTGGAACCACTT
>CAJTKV010000016.1:13383-30423 GCA_910577075.1 uncultured Bacilli bacterium | reverse complement strand
CCACTTCACTTTTTATAGCACTCATACTGGCAAGATTAAGCGCTACTTCATGGCTGTCAAATTTCGGCCAAAGAATACCTGGAGTATCTAAAAGCAGAATATTTAACTTAGTTTTAAGCCAAACCAAATTTGTCGTAACTCCCGGACGATTTCCCACTCCTGCTACTTTTTTTCCGGCCATTTTATTTATGAACGTTGATTTTCCCACATTGGGAATACCTACAACTAAGCCCTTAATCTCTTTTTCTTTTAGACCCTTTTCCTTCCTTTTTTGGTTAATTGCATCTGCTATTTCATTAGTCGCATTTATAATCTTTTTATAATCATTCGCATCCGATAAATTAACCAAAACGACCTTATGCCCTAAATCCTCATATTTTTTCACCCACTTATTAGTCTCTTTTAAATCACACAAATCACTTTTCGTCATAATGATTATTCGTGGTTTATTCTTTATAAGTGAATCAATATCGGCAATTCTTGATGAAAAAGGTATTCTTGCATCTACTAATTCATATACCATATCGATTATCGGTAATAAGTCATTTATCTGTCTCTTGGTTTTCGCCATATGTCCAGGGAACCAGTTAATTGTTGTATTTTGTTGATTGTTATCCATTTATATCACTTCCTTAATCCATCACTTTGAACCCATGAATAAAATTGATTTTTATCAGGTTCAGTATAATTATAATCTAATTTACTTTCATAGGTATCAATTAAATGAATTGCTTCTTTTAAAACATCCTCTTTTGATTTACCAGCAATATCTAGAATTACTTCGTTAGGGAGCAAATCTCTGGACATTATTTTTTTTGTAGAGATTTCCAATAATTCTAAATCTATTAATCCATTTTCCCCTCGCGAAATCATTTGTTTTCTATTTTGCTCATAATCAGAAGATACTAATTTTAAAGTAATAAAATTAGTTCCTTTAAATAAAATTGGAATTTCCTTAGTCCTTATATCATTAAAATCTAAAGCAATTATATTGCGTAATCCCTTTTCATAAAAATATTTTAAAATCCTTATTGAACTTTCCCACATAACTTCTTCTTCAAATTTTCCTTGATCTACACCTTTAGGAATACCAAATTCTGGAATCATGTTTTGCTCAAAATATACGCCATTATAATGGTTATATAATGATTTTGCTAGAGTAGTTTTACCTATTCCACTAGGACCAATTATAAATATAAAGTCTTTCATACTATACCTCCAATTATTATTTATATAAATTCTTTAAAACACTAGTTAAACAATCCTCTACTGTTAAATCTGTATTCTCCAAAAATCTAATTCTATCTAATTTCCCTATTACTTTAAATATATATAAATTTTTAGCTTTAGTCAAAAAATTCAATATTCTTTTAACACTTTTGTCGCCCATATTCTAAATTGTGTAGCTTTTTTAGAATTAACACGATATCCTACTGCAATAATCATATCTAAATTATATATTTTAGATTTTCTCCCACCTGTACTTTCGTCGGAAATTCCGACAGAAGTTTCTTCGTTTAGTTCACCACTATTTAAAATATTATTAATATGTTCTGTTATTGTACTTCTTCCTACTCCAAATAATTCAGCTATTAAATTTTGTGTTAACCAAATATCATTATTAATTAATAATACATTTACTTTGACATCATTATTATCATCTCGATATATTAAAAAATCGTGAGTAGTTATCTGCAAATCATTTTTCATAATTATATATTCACCTCTCTTATGTTCTTAAATATCGTAATCATCCTTTTAATTCTTATAATAAATATCACCCAAATTATTATATTTTTATAAATTTTTAGTATTTTTATCCATATTCTAATTAAAATATGCAAGATCCAAATCGAGTTATTTTCTTTATTTATAAAGGTTTTACGATATTCTTAATTAAACCATAATCAACTAGCTAATAGTTGTATTTTTTTGATTGTTATCCATTTATATCAATTACTCTTCAATTCTTTTACAAAAGCATTATGAAATTCTTTAATAGATTTATACCTATTATTTCTGTCATAACTAGTTGCTTTTCGTAACACATCATAAACATTTTGTTCCAATTCAAAGTCTTCGATACTATTTGGAATAAAAATTCCTTTTTCATATCTTTCATCTGTGTTTTTAACATTACTAAACATATCAAATATTATTGCCCCTAAGGTAAATTCACTCGTTAATTCATCTATAGTTGCCCCCAACTTATTTTCTTCTGGGGCTTTCAATCTTTTCGTTCCAAAATAGTCCTCTCCTATATCATTTATTGTAGGTGTTTTTCTAAATAAATCTATATCACAAAAAGTAACAAAATCATTTTCAAAATCGTACATTATGCTACTGTCATAAAAATCTACTGCCACATATCCACTTTCAATAAAAGTTTCAAAGAAGGAAAAGAGCTTTAAAACCACATTTACTCTTTTATCGATAGCTAATCTTTTTAACTTTTCGGCAGGTGTTTCTAAATTTGAATATTCTTTGTATTTATTAAAATTCCAATGATCAAATAAACATTCTCCTTTAGCCCATTCAAACACTGCCACAAAAAATTCATTTACTTCAAAACTATCTATTAAATTAATTAAATTTGGATGTTTTATATCCTCATATTTTTTTACCGCCTCTTTTAATAATATAATCGATTCGTTTTCTGAAATTTCTGCCTCAACGGTCTTGGCACCAGCTATCTTAAAAAAATATTTTTTATTTCCTTTTTCAACTCCAAAAGATATACAACCACTACCAGTTTCATCTATAACCGAAAAAACCTTTCCATAATTATTTAACCAATTAAAATCCTGATATTCCCTTAATTTAAATTCTACATTATCTATTCGTAATTTTATCATAATACCTGTTCTCCTTTTTAAAAATATTAATATTTTTTAGATAAAATCTTATTCCTTTATAAGGTTTCTACCATAATTTAATTTATATTTTCAATCCCAGCTGATGCATTTTTTCTTTATCAACCATATTTTTCACTTCTTTATAATTAATAAATCTAATCGCCTATTACTATTTTACAAATTTGATTGTATCTATCTTTAAAACTCTCTTTTGTTTTTTCACTTAAATCATTATAATCTTTTTCAAAAGCATTTTTCATCCATTCTCTAATCTCATTTAAATTTACATTGCATCTATTATAAGCCGAATTAAACAACATTGGAATATTATCAAAATGAGCTAAAATATCTGCATCAGCTACACACAATTCCTCTAAAGTGGTTCCGTTTTTACTACTTCTATGATTATAAACACAGCCCAAGACTCTATTCATTTTTTCAACAGGATAAGAATATTTAGATAAAATCTCTTCAGCAATTATTTTTCCATTAATATGATGCGTTTTTTTATCTCCTATTTTACGAATCAATGCAATATCATGGAGTAAAGCACCTAACTTTACTATTTCTTCATCCGCATTATATTTTTTTGCTAAATTAATCGATTCTTCATAAACATATTTTATATGTTCATTCCAAAAATCATAATGATCATCTGAAATATTTTTATATTCCTTTATGTAATTTTTTACTTCCTTTTCAATTTCATCTACTATATTCATATATTCTCCATTTAATTATATAATTCTTTAGAACATTAGTAAAACAATCCTATCTTGTATTTTACAAAATCAAAAAGTCTAATATTCTTTCTTCTATCTATTTTTTTTATAAAAATTAGGGAATCTTTCTCTTCTAATCCCAATATTACAGTTAATTATTGCACTTCACTTCAACTCATAATATTGAGAATAATCCTCGAAACGTATTTCTACGATATCACAAGGTATTAATTCCTCATAACATTTATATTGATATGTTTTTTCATCTTTTATCATATTTTCTTTTTTCTCAAAAACATAAATATATCCTACCATATTTTTATCAATATTAACATTGCTCATTGTCATTAATGGAAAAACATCGAAAGTTGGTATATCAAAATCCCATAACAAATCTCCACTATTATCTATTATTGTTTGCATAAATGCATAAGGTGTTGATTTTAAAAATGACGGAAAGAGAAATACAGCATTAGCTATATTATTAGCATTGTTATTTGAGTCATGAGAAACATGCGGTACTATTTTTTCTATTTTATAAGGACTTCCATGAAACAAATACTTTGGATTATTAATGTCTTGATTTAAATATTCATCTAATTTACACATAATCTATACCTCAATTTTTATTAGAACTGCATTCTTTTTCACTTTGAGCAGTTAATCCTAAGAATTTATTATCCCATTTTTTAATCATTTCTTCAGTTAAAGATTTTGAATATATTATCGTCATATTATTTATTGCATCACTTTCTAATTCGTTGCTATAGTATTCTTTAAGCATTCCCTTCTTTTCATAAAGAGACATAGCTTCTTTAAATGAATCATCTGTATACACCCTAACTGAAGTATATCCTTTTTTAGAAGCTAACATCGCAAAGAAATCAAACATAGCAGATGCATACCCCTTATTGCGGTATTCTTCTATTACGCCAAACCAACTCAACCATGCCGTATCAGGATATTCATTATATGAATATAACCCCACTACGCCAATGGGAATTTGATCACTATAAACTATATAATTGATCATCTCTTTTCGATAAGGGTCATTAGTAATTCCCTCGATATAATTTTGTCTTCCATCTTCATCGGGAAATATCGTATTTTGAATTTGTACAGCTAATTCTAAATTGTCATTATCAACATCAATATATTTTAAATCCATTATTATTATCTCCTGTCGCTTATTTTCCTATTTATTATATCATATTGTTAATCGTTTTATCATTTTATTTAAAATAAAAACATCTATTGATAAGTAAGATGTTTTCATTACTAATAATTTTTAATAATTGCCAAAGAATCATTTGTCTTTTTTAAACTATATAATTCTTTTTCGGGATTAGCACTTTTAAGATTTTCTTTAATAACTTCTTTTGGTGAATCAACATCATCTGCCATATCCGATAATAATTCATTTCTCCAAATATTTTTATTTATAAAAGCTACAAATATCGTAAGTATATCCTCATCATCTAATACACAGTCATTCTTTAAGGCTTCACATAAGATGCTATAAAAATATATACAATCCATGCGATCAAAATCTCTTAACTGTAGTTCATCTCCATGACGATTTATTGTCGCAATAATCATATATAAATTCTTATAATTGTTAAGACAATTTCTCTTTTTCTCTCCATCTTCATAAAGCCATTCTGATAATAAATAATCTATAAGTTTCTTCTTAACTAAAAATCTTTTCATATTACAAGCAGATACACGAATATTTTCCTGATACAATTTTTCTAACTCTGATAATATGCCCCTTATGGCCAATAATTCATCTTCTTCTGTTATTTCCTTCACAGCCGAAAATCCCACGCCAATCATGTGTCTTTCCTCTTCGTATTTGCTTGATTCTAACATTTTTACTCTATCGATAAATTTTCCAACCAACGATATTATTTCCATTTGGGCATCATATTCATTGTCATTAAAAGGAGGCATACTTATAAATCTATTATAAAAATCATCTATAACTGTAACGATTTCTCCCTTGAATTTAAATAAGGCATTTTCACGACTCGCTTTAATTCTTTTTTCCGCTTCAATCTTTTTATTAATTATTTTCATTTTCTTCATATTACTAGAACTCTCCACAATTTATTATACTTTACTTAAATACCTGTTTCAATAAATTTGCAAAACAAAAAGAAGAAAACACTAATTTTCTTCCCAGCTATTTTCTATTTTTAAAACCTTTTTTAAATCATTTGCTGCTAAGTAATATTTAGATTCTCCATCATATTTATTAAAGCAATAGACGTTGCAACCAAATTCCTCGTCATAATACATTGGCTCATAACTATCAAAATTTCTGATAAACGGATAACGTGTTTCCGCATCAATTAAATATTTTTCACCACAACTCATAGCTTCAATAACATATCCATATCCCTCTAAGTAAAATGGTTCACTTTCATAGGAATAATCCGATTCAACATTTATAATAGTTCTTAAGTCTGATGCATCCAAGGTGTAATCATATCCGTCTACACTCAAGAAAACTCGCACCATTCTCCCATCTTCATTAAAGGCTGGACCATGTGATAAGTAGTTAGATATGATAACCTCATCATTTTCTGTATTTATAATATATCCTATTCCATCTTTTCTAGCACTAACGACTTCATATGGTCCCATATGATATGGTGAAGATATCTCATCATATTCCATATCCCCAGGAACACTTTGAAATAATATACAATCCGAATCTTGGTACTCTTGTATTTCACTCTCTAAAGATATATTCTCCTCATCTTCTAAATCCATTTCTAGTTCCCCATCAGAAACTAAAAATTCATCATCTTCTTCAGAAGTAATAGCTACATCGTCTTTTTTCTCTGTATCTTCAGGATTATAAAAGAATAAACCTACTGTAATTAACCCAATCACTAGCATAGCTGCATGCGGAACTAATTTTGCCAACTTAATTTTCTTAATCTTAATTCTTGGCATATTTAACATAATAATTGCTTCAGTATAACTGCTAATTAAAATATCTTCAGTTTCCCTAAACTTATCTTCAAGATCTTTTAATCTCTTTTCCTCATCTTCTAAATTGATGCTCTTTAATTCATCTTCAATTATCTTTTCTATTTCTTTTATAGAATTAATACTTGATAATTCGAGGCTTCTAAGCTTTTGTCTTCTTATTTCAAAATCTTCGGCACTTATTTTTCTACTCTTAAGAACTCGGCAAAACTCATCATATATTGAAAAGAATTTTTCGTGCTTTTTTTCTACCTCATGAATAAGGTGATTGACATAAAATTTTATCTGTCTTTCGCCCTTCTTATATTCCTCGACAATATCTTTAAAACTCTTTGGTTCTTCAGCGTTATCTTGATTCTTATCTTTGTTTTCCTGCTCTTCTCTTAATTTTTTTGTATAAGCCATATACCTAGCTCTTGTTTGTTCATCTTTTAATGTATCATAAGCTTGTTTGACGCGTCTAAATAATTCCACATCTCCTTCTTTACTATCAGGATGATATTTCTTAGCTAATTCGCGATAGGCATGTGTAATTTCGCTTTCTGAAGCATCTTCCGAAAGCCCGAGGATAAAAAAGCAATCAAACCATTTTCCTTTCTTTTCCCACCAATCCATATTAACACCTCTTATCCGTTAAAGCTAAGTAATGCTCCTTTATAGGATTAGACCAAGTACTAGAGATTTTTCCATATTCAATTAATTCATCTAACATTTGGCTTATTACGGCAAAATTCAATTTATTTCCATTACCTAAGCGCGTAAATATCGCGATATTATCCCAGTTAAATCCAAGTTCTTGAGCATTTTTAAATACATCTTCTGGCGTTTGACGTTCATTGGGTTCTCCTAAAAAGTAAAAGTGATTATGCTCATTTCGAATACTAGCCATCAAATCTCTAACATCTTTTACCGTTTTTTCTTTGACAGTATCTTCTCCATCACTTATTGTTACTAATAGATTAACGCCTTCTGAACATTTATCTTTAATTGTATAATAAAGAGACCCATTTAAATTAGTACTTCCAATAGTTTCAATTTCAGGTATCTTGACACTGCCAATATAGACATCATCTAAAAGGACATATCTTTCCCCATTAAAAACTACAAAATTAACTAAAATATTATCATCCCTATGTTTTTCTACAAGATCTTTTAGTCCCAGATAAATATCCCCTTCTGTTCCATTCATAGAATTACTGATATCAAGAAGAACTATTAAGCGAATAACATCTTTTGTATAGTTTAATGTTTTATTTACAAGCGAAGAATCCTCTTCTAAAAGTTTATCCAATTCACTATCCATATCATCTAAAACCGTCAAATCATTTTTGGCATAAGTTGCAGGAAGTGATTTTGCCGTTGGAAGTGCTGAAAATACTCCCTCTTTTATGATATTTAATTTATCCTTAAGTGACATAAATATTCCCCCTCTTTTAAATATTCATCTACTTTAACACTTTTTTAAAGAATAATCAATTTTTTATTCATAATTTTTAATGAAAAAATACTAATTATTTTATTAATATGTTAAAATACTTATATAACTAAGGAGTCAATATGGATAAAATTTCCGAAATAAATGAACTAATTAAAACTTATAATAAAAATGGTATTATATCTTCCAAAGACATCAGTGATGGACGCCATACATTTAGGGAACTTTATATACAAAGACTTATAATGTTTTGCACCATATGTAATAGTTATCCCACCCTGTCTTGGAAATCAAGGAAGCACTTTGATGAAGAACATGATCCAATGTATAATGGAGATTTTATCGCTGGTATAAATACCCCGGAAGGAGTCGCCTCATATCACATAAAATTAGAATATTGGGATCTCTTTGATATACCAGAAATTGAGCGAGCTCCTAAATATGATAATTACACTCCCGATGATGTTATGAATAGAATCTTATCATTATCTAAACTCCCAAAATAAAAGCTATGAATCTCCATAGTTTTTTATTTGACTCTTTATTCTAATGTTTGTCCCGTTATTATCGTATATATTTGAGAGTACTTTAATGATACTCTTTCTAGTATATCATTTGGTATATTATTTCTAACATCTATTCCTCTTTTAGCATTATCTTCAATATAATTTTTTAATTCTTCGCGATCAAATGTCGTTTGAGATGTCCCAACTCGAAAATTTTCTTTAGACCAAAAACGACTGCTATCAGGTGTTAATAATTCATCAGCTAAAACCAAATTACCATCATCATCAAGCCCAAATTCCATCTTTGTATCGGCAAGAATTATTCCCTTAGTAAGGAGATATTCATAGGCATCTTCATATATTTTTATAGAAATATCTCTTATCCTATTAGCATAATATTCACCAACTATACTCACAAATTCTTCAAATGTAAGTTCGGCATCTGACCCATCATCTTCCTTAGAAGTTGGCGTAAAAATTGGATGTTCAAGTTTTTCTGATAATTGTAAATTTGGTGGAAGAACTATACCACATATCGGTTTATTATTTTTATAATTTTCATAACATGTACCCGTTATATGCCCTCTAACAATGCATTCAACTCTAAACATATCTATATGTTTTACTAACATACATCTACCTGCAAATTTTTCTTGCGAAAAGAAGACTGGCATCTTCTCTTGTTCTGTTGTTATCATGTGATTTGGAATTAAATCTGCATATTTATTAAACCAAAACTCTGATAATTTATTTAAGACTATTCCTTTATTTTTTACCTCATATGGAAGAACCTTATGAACCGAGATTCTATCGGTAGCAACCATAACTAGCCTCTTATCATCTGTCATATACATATCGCGCGCTTTTCCCGAATAATATTTTTGCATAAATTTCACCTCTATTGCATCAATTTTCACCTAAATTATAACACAAAAAAAGGATTATAATCTATAACCTCTTTTTGCTCGACGTTTTCTTTCATATTTTATCAATTCTTCTATACTCGCAGTAGGAAGCATTTCAGCAAATATACGCGCATCTTCAAAATCGTCTGGAAAGTTTTCTTTAGATTTTTCATATTCATATACCATCTCTGCTTGGTCTGATGAATTACTTATACCCGGAATCGTCATCTCAATAAAGGGAATCATATCAGCATAAGTATTCATCTCCTGTGTATGTTCCTTATATATTTCGGCCTTTTCACCCTCTAATTCACTAACGTGAACCTCTTCTACTACATCAAAACCATAAGTTTCCTTAAAATAACTACTCTTAAAAATTCTCTTAGTTATCGTATCAACTAAATATAATTCTCCATCTATTTCGACTTCGACAAAAGGTCTTTTACTTTCTATTCTAACTCCTCTAGTTGGTGATGTATAAAAGACATTATAAAATGTTGCATCGGGAAATATTGAACTCACTGCTGTATTAGGATCATATACACAAAATTGTATAATATTACTTGGCGGTTTGGCTAAAAAGACAGAAATAGGCATTCCTGCCGTAATATAAAGGCGCTTTTTTCTAAATCTTTCTTTCATCCACTGAGGAATTCCACAAACATTAGGGTGTTTTTCATATCTATAATGCATCAAATCTTCTCTTATACACATATTTTCTAAATCTAAAGATTCCTTTTCTGGATCAATAAGTCCCTTATATACCAAAGCATCCATAATAGTCGCTCTTATGGCTTCTTTATCGAGTTCACTCATATTCGGATGTTTTTCAATATATTCTAAAATATGCCAACATTTATAAAACACTTCATGCATTAAAAAATCATAATCTAATAAGCTTTTCATATTCTTCCTCCAAATTCGCCTATATTATAGCACAATTTATTAATTATTGATAATATTATTGTAAATATTAAAAAGGCATTATATAATACATATTTACTAGGTGGTGCAAAGTATGCGAATTATTGGTGATACTTTTATCAAAAAATTTTATGACAATACCAAATTTCATCATTTTCACGATATATCTGATGAGGAAATCTTCTATCTAAGGGAATATGCTCTAAAAATTCAAGGAGAATTAAAGAAAAGATATCGTACATATGCAAGAAAACATGGCGAATATATTGATACCATAGATTACCTTGAGGAATTAGAAGAAAATAAAGCGATTACTTTTGATCAAAAAATTTTTTTATTTATTTTCCTTATGGATTCACATCTAAAAATATTTGATATATTCGATAAAAAAAGGCCTAAAAGCGATGAGGAAATATCTTTAATTACCGATAAATTTGTCCGCAATCACTTAATTCAGGAAAGAATAAGAAATAATCGCGAAATTGAAAAGACTTTAACGCAAGTTCTTGGTTGTTCTGATAAAAAAATAATTTCCTTTGAAGAGAGCTTTTACGAAAATATTCTATGCAGAAATACCCCTCATATCACAATTAATAAAAACCTTATAGAGGATATAATCACAGCAGGAAATAACATTACATCGCTTGATGATATTTCTGTTGATAGATTCAGTGTATTAATGAATTACGCACAAGAAATAAGAGATAAAATCAATAAGTTTCCAAGAGAGATTTTGTCCTATATCATAGCATATCAAATGACCCTTTTAAATATCCAAATACCTATCGAGCAAGTTGTTCTATTCTTGGCCATTATTGATCCTGAGTTTCACCTATTAGAAATCTATGAGGAAGAATCAAATTATCACCAAATAAAATCGCGTGCATTAGAAGAATTGCCCTTTTACAATAAAAACATGATTACTATAGAAAAAATGATACTAAAGAAATTTTATCCCAATAAAAAAGAAGTCAGTTGGCTTCTTCTAAAATTATAAAAATACTGCTAAATAAGAGTTTTATAGATATTTAAAACTCTTTTTCTTTGCTCCTCATAACTATCAAGAAGATGGTGATATATGCTATTTTGAGCAAGTAAATCACTGTTTTTTTGTAAAAACAACAACTCTATATCTTCCTCATCAAAATCTTTGATAATCTTCTTTATATCCTCATCACTCATTGTCTCAATGCGAATATCATGATATTCAATTAATCTTGCCACTCTTTTAGTTATATTCTCATCCAAATTATTATTCGCGGCAAATTTCAGAAATATCTTCTTTGATATATCCCAGTGTCCATAAAAATGTCCAACACCATTTTCATCCTGTGTAAAAGCATCAGGCTTTCCTATATCATGAAATAAGGCCGTCAATCTTGAAATAATATTTACTGGTACTTCATCGACAACATGAAGAATGTGTTCATAGACATCATACACATGCCATATATTATGTTGTTCAAAATTTTTACTTTTTTCAAGATCTGGAATAAAATTAAATATTGCCTTTTCGTTTTTTTTAATTAATACACTTGGCTTATCACTCAATAAGATTTCCTCTAGACTTTTATAATCCATATACCCTTATCCTCCTATAATTTTTTCTCCTTAAGAGTTATCTTCTCATCTTTAATTATTTTTTTTGTATCTTCTGCCGGTGTCTCTCCCGTAGCCGTCTTATTTATATATTTTAATACTTTCATCTGCCAAGAACCTTTATGTATGACCCTTTTACATAAATGATTAGCAATCAAATATGATCTAGAATGCTGTGATAACTCATAGAAATCCTTCATACTCATAATATATATTGCATGATTTTCGGCTATTTTCTTTTCTTCGGCATTGGCATAGAATTTCTCTAAAACGACAATGGAGTTCGAATAAATATATCCCACATATCCATCAAAAGTATTCTTTCCCTTGATTCTAAAATAGGGGTCCGTCGAATCATAAAACCTCTTCTTTTGCATATAGAGATTTACGAGTTTTTCCTCTTTTTGTTTGCGTTCCTCTAAAGATAATTCCCTGTGCTCCCTTTTAGCAATATTCCTTATAGTTTTCTCAATAGATTCATCTTCACTTGGAAGTAACTCCCAATTTGCCGAAAGTTCTGAAAGATAGGCAACGATAAATTCTTCCACCTCTTCTTTACTCATATCGCGAAAATCAGCAGGAGTAAAATTAACTGCTAATAGATCCGGATTTTTAACCATTATCTTTTTATATCTTTCGTACAAAGATATTGGTGTTACTTTGTGAGCATTTAATTTTATTTTCACTCTAGTAACTTGCGTTTCAACATTATCGCGAAAATAATTAGTTAAATAAAATAAATATCTTTGCTGTTCCTCTGGCTCAATATTCTCTATTGTATCCATAAATTGCGCAGCTATATATAAATTTAATTTATCCAAATCTTCCTCTAAAAAACTTTCTAGTTCAAGACTCGCATCTTCATATATTTCTATAACCTTTTCAAAATTAGCTAACAAGTTTTCTATTCCATGAAGTAATCTTTCTAAATATAACTCTAAAGTAAAATCTTTGGCAAATTGTTGTTCTCTCTTCAAATCAAAATTGGAGTATAACTCACTAAGGTCTCTTGTTATTCTTGAATAATTGCGCATTTTTAAATCTAATGGTGCATTGGGATCATTCATCAATTCCTCTAAATCCAAAAGATTCTTATTGGTTGCTACTTGATCAGTATATAAGTCATATAATCTTGGCATCAATCTCTTTAATTCTTCTGGTGTTTTAATTTCCAATATCTTCCTTTTTAACTCCCTAAACTTATCAAGGTGCTCACAAGCTTCTATTACCTCATCGACATCGACATCATATAAAATCTCTGAAATATTATAAAATAGATTTTCTCCAGGATATTGCAAAACCTTTGAATTATTTTCATCCATAGAAATAGACGCAAGTACTGGCAAAGTCGTTGTTCCCCCAAAGAAATCCATAATATTAGAAAGTTTGCTAATTATACCTACGACATTCTTGCGATAATCTGTATATAGATCTTCATTTTCAAAAATTTCTAAAAATTCCTTGACGTTAAACATTATGGGAGTATCAATAGGTGCTCCACGATTTAAGACACTTTTTATTACTTCTTTCACTCTTATAACTCCTTTTAATTTAATTTTTTCTCATTTAAACTTATCTTTTTCTGACCAATAAGTTTGTTAGTATCATCTGCCGGATTAGCTCCTAATATTCTTCGCTTAATATATCTTAACACGCGTTGTTGCCAGCCATCCTTGTGAATTACCCGATGGCATAGATGATTCGCTATTAAATAGGATTTCGAGTGTTGAGATAATTCATAAAAATCCGCCATTGTTAAAATATATATAGCTTCATTTTCGGCAATTTTTTTCCTATCGACATCCGCATAAAACTTTTCTAAAACGACAATAGAGTTTGGATATATATAACCAACATAGCCATCAAAAGTATTCTTGCCCTTAATGCGAAAATAAGGATCTGTAGAATCGTAGAATCTTTTCTTATCCATATATAACTTAATTAATTTTTCTTGTTTTTGCTTTTGCTCTTCGGCACTTAATTTATGATATTTTCTCTTGGCAATGCTTCTTATCTCCCTTTCAATTGATGTATCTTCTTCGGGAATAAGTTCCCAGTTTGCAGAAAGATCAGATAGATATGCCACGATAAATTCCTCAATTTCTTCCTTATCCATATCTCGAAAATCAGCAGGAGTAAAATTAACTGCCAATAAATCGGGATTTTCCACTAAGACTTTTTTATAGCGTTCATATAGATTAATCGGTGTCACTTTTCTTTCATGGTATTTTATTTTAGTTCGCGTTACCTTAGTTTCCACATTATCTTTAAAATAATTGGTCAAGAAAAAGAGATATCTTTGTTTTTCTTTAACTTGTTCTAGTTCAATCCTATCCATAAAATTAGCCGCAATGAATAAATCTAATTTATCGGCATCTTCTGGATTAAAGTTATCGAGTTCGATAGTACCACTTTGATATATTTCCGTTATTTCTTCTCCATGTACTAAAGCTGTAGTAATGACATCAAACATTCTATTTAAGTATCTCTCAAGAGTAAAATTACGGGCAAATTCCTGTTCCTTTGTTATATTTATCTCGGGGTAAAATTCTTTAAGATAATTAACGGTAGCCTCCAAATATTGTCTCTTAGTACCAATAGAAGCTTTTGGATCCTCTAATACTTTACTTAAAATATTTAAACCATTATTTAACTCTAATTGACCTTTATATAATTCAAATAGACGAGGAAATTTTTTACTTAATTCTTCAGGAGTTTTAATTGCTAAAATTCTTTTCTTAAATTCCTCTATTTTGGCGCTTGATTCAAAGCTATCAATGATATCCATAATATCCATAGGATATAATATTTCGTGAATAGAAGTGAATATATTTTCTCCCGAAATGCGAAGTTCTTTTATATTGTCATCACCTAAAGTAAGTGTAGCAAATACAGGGATAAAAGTATCTCCCGCATGAAATATTAAAATATTAGATATAGAGCATATTATACTTTTGATAGCCTCACGATATTCATTAGATAATTTATCATCGTCAAACACCTGTAAGAAATCTCCCATATTTAACAATATAGGTGTATCAATCGGTGCTCCACGATTTAATGTTTTTTTAACAATCTCATTCATTAATTATTCCCCCAATTCCGTTAGTATACCATTTTACATAACAAAAAGGAATTATTTTATAAATAATCCTGATATTTATTTTACTTCAATCTATTGCTTGGCTGATAATTTATGGCTTCATCCATCACGGGATCATTTTCCCTTAAGAAATCTTCAAGCGTTTCCTCGATATAGATATCTGGCTCAAAAATATTTAAAACTAAATCCCTCTTTGTAATATTTTTTTGAAAATCTTCCTTAGAAGGAGCGAAGATGCTTCTATCTAAACCAGGTGATAGATAACTTTCTGATGCCGAAAAAGCATAATTATCTATTCTAATCCAATTGGAATTACCGTAACAGTTAAGTGGTGTTCCTATTTTCCCGCCAATAGTTATTGCTCCTGCTTTAATTAAATCTACTAAGGCATATCTTCCTCCGGAGAATATGCGATAATCTGTTAGGACAATCAATGTTTTATCTTGATTTTTATTTACAAAATCTATCAAAGGCTTATTCAACTTGGAATTCCCCCCCGTATTTCCTCGCAAATCGATAATTATCTTCGATACATTAGATAAATCTTCTTTTTCAAGCTCTAAAAAAGCCTGTTGGATTTTCTCTTCAAATTGTTTTTGCACGCTAAAATGCTTATATATTAAAGCCTCTCCTTTAATTTTGTAAGTTGCGTTATCTTCCCAATATCCATAAAATGGCGGACAGGGATATTTAATATCTTTTTCATAAGTATGATTACTTATTAAACCATCCTTACCCAATGTTCTAATGTTCAAATTAGAACTTCCTCGCAAAGATGGCAAACCATACAACTTTTTAGCATTAAAAAGGGATTTTTCATATCGATGAATCTTCTTACCCTCCGTTCCATAAGTGATGATATCCTCTAATTCATCAAGAATGTTTTGAATGGGTATAGAATTTATCGTTAGAACTTTTTCACCCTTTAATTCTAAAGGCCAAGAAATATACACTTCATTATCAAAAACCCGAAATAACAAGGGAATGAATTTCCAATCATCATATTCCGTATGAGCATCTTCTAAACCGCTGAGTCTCTTTATTATATAATTCATCAAATAATTAAATGTATAGTCATCATCAACTTCCATCTTACCTGTTAAATCATCATAAATAGCCTGCAACTCATCTTCTGATATCTCATGCCACGGATTGACATGTGTATCCTTATAATGTTTGATAAAAGCATCATATAAATTTTTATATTTTATACTAATCATTGTTTGCCCTCTTACTCCATAAATGAACTTGGATGATATGAAGTTATGCCCATCTCTTCGGCTTTTCTTAAAACATCTAATCTGTCATCGACAAATGCCACATCGGAAATAGCAACACCAAAGTGCTTACACCATTCAACTATTACATCGGGTTTTAACATCGTCGATGAAATAAAATACATATTTTCCCTTTTAATATTGGGATAATTCTTTGCCAACCAAGGATATTTTTGTTCTGTTTCATTATTAGAAACTACTGTTCCAAGGATAAGAACCTTATCGCTATCTAACTTTGATATAATATTTTGCATAGTTTTTAAAGGCCTTGCCTTGGCAAATAAATCATCAAACAACAAATTAGATAGAGTTTGACAACCTAACTCGGGACACCTTCCAGAATATAGACAGTCGTTATATCGATATTCTGATAACGTTCCATCTACATCAAAAAACACATATTTATCTTTTAATTTTTCTAGCATTTTACTTTTCCTCTTTTCCTATTATTTCATGAATACACGAGCGAACCTCTTTAATTCTTTTATTCATAAATTCTGGATGCGCCTTGATCCATCTTCTATTTAATGGCGATGGGTGCGGTAGTACTATCGTTAATTTGCCATTCCATAGATTATCTTTAAATACTAAATCCTCAAAATTTTCATTTGGAAATAGCCTTTTAGCTGCTTTAGCTCCAATAATTACATATATTTCATTATTGAGAATTTCTAATTCCTTTTTTACCCACATATCAAAACAGCATTTAGGAGG
>CAJTKV010000016.1:0-13373 GCA_910577075.1 uncultured Bacilli bacterium | reverse complement strand
CTCCCCCATTTTTACTTTTTCCTGGATAACAATGCGCTACTGCCCCAATAAAGAAATTATCCGTATTATAAAATTCATCTTCACTTATTTGATACCATTCATCCCTTAAAGTCTTCCCGCTTTGATCCGTAAATGGCTTCCCACTACTATGGACATTATTCGATGGTGCCTGACTGATTTGTACTATCTTTGATTTTTCCCTTCCCCAAAAAATGGGATGAGGAGTAAAACCAAATCGCGCTTCACAAAATCGACATTTTTTAATTTTCTCTTGCAATTCATTAAACATAGATATTTTTCCTTTCTAATTTCCAAAAAAATTTCTAACCTTGCTTTGTAATTCAACCTTGTTTGCTTCAAATTGACTTTTCCTATGACCATTGGCGCCCGATGGATGAGGAAATCCCAATAGACACTGCTCTTTCGCTATTATATTTTCTTTTATCATTAGTTCTAGTACTTCTTCAACCGCCTTCCCCAACGGAATGAATAATGCATGAGAGACACTTTGGACCTCACTATAAAAATATTTTTTTACATAATCATATAAAACTCTATTTTCGGTAATTCTGGGATTTGAGCCCGTATAATTTTTCGAATTTATAAATACGGGATAGGGAATTACCGAAGTTGTATGAAGAAAATCATCATTATCAAAAAGTTCTAATGAGGATGAAATATTCAAATATTTTGGAATATCCAATTCATCCAACATTTCTATGATATTCTTTCTCATACTGCCAGCAAAACGCGAGTTTCGTTTGCATTCATATTTAATAGTCTCATAATCCCAATTCTTGTTAAGTCCCTCATATGCCGTTTTATAGGCAATTGATGTTTGAGTCCATCCAGGCGTAATGCCGATAATAAATATTTTAGCTTGCTTATTTATGATTTCATTATGCGGAGCATAATAGATACTTATTTTATCATCCCTATAGAGATTAAATTCGGGTATCAATATATCTTCTTTTTCAAAGCCATTTAACTTTTTTATCTTATTAGCATACTTGTCAAACACGCGTATCATCACTCATCTCTAGTTTTATTACTTTATCTTTGTACCTTTCCAAATCCTCTTCAATTTTTCTTTGCATATTTAAAGAATTTTTAAAGTTAGCCTTTCTCTTTAAACATCTTGATTTTAATATTTTTTCATCTATATGCAAAAAAGCAATAATATCTGCATCCAATACAACAGTTCCAAAAAGAGGGTGACCTGGAACAATCTTCAATTTACTCTTAGCTAAATTGTCCATAAAATCACCAATCTCTTCTGTCCACGGGTAACCACAAACATAATCACTTTCTTCTTTAGTAAGTAAGGGAAATAACTCATCATCCATATCTAAGGCTTCCTTAAAAGAATGTAAAAGGGTTGACTTTCCCGCACAACTAGTTGCAACAACACATATTCTTTTATTCCTATTTTCTTCAAATATTCTATTTAGACTATCTATAAGATAACAATCTTTATAAATATTTGATATTTCCCTGCTGCTTGACATATCTATACCTCTTTCTTGTCTGATTCATTCATTTTAAAATAACCAACATGCTTTTCGTACCCCAATGCTTCATAAAATTTTTGAGCTCCTACATTACCACTATCAGCCACTAAAGATACAAATAAATAATCGTTCTTACGCGAAAAATTTTCAATATATTCAAACATCTTAGTAGCAATCCCCATGCGCCTTTTTTCCTTTTTTACGCCCACATTCCATACTGTCAAAAAGGGTTTCAATTCTGCTACAATATCATAATTAATGATAATCGTTGCAAATCCAACTACTTCCCCATCTATCTTAGCTACAATATTGTGAATCGTAGGTAAATTATCTAATTCATCAAATTTTTTCAAAGCTAAATCGATATTGCTTTTTATATCGTGATTATCATCATATATTTGTATTGCCGCTAATAAGTCATCTTTTTTAAGTTTTTCCACAACAATTTCCATTTTAGTCCTCCAGTATATCATTTAAAATAGTAAATTCCTGATCATGGGGAATAATCTCTTTGTTTTCTATAAAGCGATTTAACTCATCCTTAGTACACCATTTTGCTTCACTTACTTCCTCTTCTTGAAGTTCTAGTGAAGAGATAGGAATATCGGCATATAGAACAAAGACAGATACATATTCATTGCTAATCACACCATTATTAATAAATCTTTCCATTATGCGATCTATACGTTCCATATTTAACGTATCAACATTGATAGCTAATTCTTCTTCAAGTTCCCTTTTAGCACTTGTTATGTCATCTTCTCCAGCGGATATATGTCCTCCAACGGCAATATCCCACATATTAAGATACAAATTTTTTCCCGCTGAGCGTCTCTGTAAAAGGGTTCTTTTCTTATCATTACTTACTATTAAAACATGAATTGATCCATGCCATATGCCCCTTTGATGAGCCTCTCTCTTGCTTATTATTTCTCCTGTTTTTTCTCCCGTATGTTCATCTAAAACATCTATCATTTCTTCCATATTCTCTCCTCCACATTTCATATAATATCTACTTGATGATTCTAAAACTATCTTAAAACCCATTTTTTTATAGAGCTTTATCGCCTTTTCATTTTCTTTATAAACCCACAAATATGCGATGTTTTCTCTTTCTCTTAAACTCCCAATAATATCTGTTCCAATTCCTCTATTCTGATATTCCGGTTTTATGTATATTTCATCTAATAAAACTCCATCATCATGTTTCGTAATGAGAAGACAACCAATCACCTGATCATTAAACACAATCATTTGATAATTATCTATTTGCTTAGGCACATTTGTCCTAACATATTTTTTTATTTTTTCTCTTTCTTCCTCCGTTATAGATGAGGCATAATCAAGAATGCTAGATAGTTTATATTTAATTAATTCTTCTAAGTTGGCAGGCGTTGCCTTTATTAATTCATAATTCATTATTTTTCATCCTTTAAATCATATTGATATATATGAGTCATTCTACCATCACCCAAAGGTGCTAGTTCTAAAAATTTCCAACCATTTTTCTCATAATAACCCACATGATCTGTTATTAAATAAAGATAATCATATTTTAAATTTCTTGCTACTTCAATACTTTTATTTTGTAGTAAAGTTCCCACTCCTAATCCGCGATATTCTTCCTTAATAAATAACGTCGCCATCCAAGGAGTCAAATCCTGTCTCGCTGTTAAATCGTTATTCCAAAGTGAAACAACCCCTATAACCTCTTCATTATATAGAGCAATATACATCTGAGGAATAGTATCTTCACATATTGAATGCTTTGAACGATAAATAATATCCTCTAAAGATGCCCCGTGTGATTCTGACCACTCTTTCCATAACCATTCAGACACTTCCTCTAAGTATTCTGTATTTTCACGTAAATTCACAATCTTTATATCTTCTTTTTTCATATCTATTTTCCCTTCTATTTATGACTATTCAACCTTTGCTAAACCTTTTAGCTCATTAGCATTTGGCAACATGGCAATATATTTGCTCGGAAACAGTATTTTCGATTTTTGAAGTCCACTTCCACAGATAATATTTTCACTTTCTAAGACTAGTGGATCATATAGTATAGGCATATTATCGGGAAGTCCTAAAGGAGTAATACTGCCATATTCCATCTTTGTCAAATTCAATACTTCCTCTAAAGGTGCTACAGAAACTCTTTTAGCATCAAAATATTTCTTTACTGTCGATGACATATTATATCTATATCCCGTTGGAACTAGTAACGCAACCAATATGCGCTCATCTCTTCTAATTACCTCACAAATAAGACAATTTATACCTTTAACCAATTCAAGCTTATAATGACCAAATAAAGAGATGCCATCCATATACTCGGGATTTATTTCCGCTACCTTAAAATCATCTAAATTATTTTTAAAATATTTACCTAAAAATTCATAGACGACACTTGCTACTAATTGCTCATTATCTTCTATTTTGCCAAATTTCAATTCTTCCAATTTAATCACTTACCGTTCATAATTTCCTATATAAATTATATCATAGATGAAGCCTCAAAAAAAGCGAATAACATAGAAAAACTCGAGCATTTAAACTCGAATTTTCATGGCTTATAAAATAAATTTATAATATCTCGTCCCATCCTCTTCATTTAAGAAAATACCGTCATTATTTTCAATAACCTTCCTAGAGCCAATATTGCCATTAGAAGAATTGCCATATATTTCGGTATATCCCAATTTTCTAAATTCATCTAAAGCAAGACCAAGCATTTTCGTGCAATATCCCTTATTTCGCATCTCTAGGCGAATGGCATAATAAAAATTTCCGCTCCACTTGCGCCAATTATCATCAATATCAAAGCGCAAGCCAATATACCCAACAGGTAAACCATTAACATACATAATATATGTGATAACTTTCGTATCATAATAACTAGTAATTTGATACTTCCTTGCCATCTGTGATTCTAAATAATTTTTAAATACTTCATAAGGTAGACCATTACAAAGATTAGTAGAACCTGATTCCTTAACGGGAATATCTTGATACATCTCATATTCTAATTTTCCCATATTCATATTCAATTCTTTCAATTCGCACTGCATAATATCACCTAAATAAATTATAGCATAATAAAAGCAAACAAATCATGCTTGCTTAATATTATATTGAATCTTTACGTATTGCTTCAATAATATTCTGATTTTTAATCTTTTTAATACTGAAACTAGTTAAGACTAAAATTAGTAAAATAAGAACAACAAATGCTATTATTGCATAAGTCCATGGATACGGCATTCTAATTATAGGAGGAAAAATATACTTAAAAGTATTATCATCATAACTCATCGATTGATTAATAGCAAAGAATCCTATGTAAGAAAAAATAAGGGCATAGATAATTGATTTACTAACCAAGAAGATATTTTCTAAAGATATCATCTTATTTAAACTCTTTTTAGAATACCCAATACTTCTTAACATGGAGAATTCTCTTTCTCTTAAACTTAGATTTGTATTAATAGAATTCATCATTCCAACTATACTTATAGTTCCTAAAAAGATAATTATAGTATACATTATTATTTTAATACCTAATATTTGACGTTTCTCATTATACAAATCAAGTTTTCCATTAAAATAATAGAATTGTTCTTCGGGATATCTTTCCTTAATCTTTCGAAACTCTTCATCAAATTCTAAAAATTTTTCACTTTGAATATTTATATAATAATATTTGGCATCTTTATGTGCGCTTTCAAAATATTCGGGATACTGCGTAATAAAGTTTTCTACCCATTTATCTTGAACAATAATAGTAACATCATTAAGTTCGTTTTCACCCAATTTTATTTTTTTTTCGGTTATATTAAAACCATTCAATTCTAAATCACATTCACTAGCCTCTTCCCTCTTACAGACAAATATTTGAGGGTTTTCATTGAATACTTCATAATGCACTACATAATCACTATAATCTTCTGCATTTTCATATCCCTCTTTGTAATAGTAACTCATATTATAAAGAATTGGTTTATCGTCACGCAAATTATATTCCTTTGTTAAATCCCTATAATTTTGTTCATCTAAGCCTACTATTCTTACATCCCTATCAAAATTAGCTAAAGCATCATCTGTAAACGATAAATTATCTTTACTTGGTGTTACATATATGTCTCTAGATATTATCATCGAATCAATCATCGACACATTCTTTAATTCCTTAATAATCTTATCCATTGATTCGCGATTTTTATATGACACTCGTATAAGAATACCCGAATTCATCTCCGATTCTTCACTCTCTTTAAGTTCTAAAGTAAAAAGATTTACCACCATAGAGACAAGGATAAATAAGACAACACTTATAGTTAAAGACGTCGTGACTGTTTGAAATTGTTTTCCATTTCGCGATATATTTTTTCTTGCTAATTGTCCTTCTACTCCCAATATCTTCTTAGTTAACTTATATTGTCTTTTGTTATTTTTAATCTTATATTCTTTTGTACTTCTAATAGCTTCCATCGGAGAAGTCTTACTAGCTTTGCGTCCAGGCGTATATGCCGATAAGACTAAAGTAAAAGCAATAAAGAAAACCGTTATACCCAGTGTTTTAAAATCTAACGTCAAATGTATATTGATATCTAATAGAATATTGAAAATCTTTAATCCTCCAGCTACTATCCCAGCCCCTAAAATAAACGATATAGGAAAAGATATTAAACTTAAAATTAAAATTTCCTTAGTAATCATCCATATGATATCTTTCTTCGAAGCACCCAAACTTCTCAATATTCCAAATTGTTTTTTGCGTTCCGTTAATGATATGGCAAAGGCATTATAAATTATCAACATGCAGAACACACTTACGACATAGAGTGCTATAGCCAGAATAAGATATATTGTCGCCTGACCAACTGTTTTACCCACTCCCCATGCTTGTAAATACAAATCATTAGTTTGAACATGTATTGTACTCACTGGCGGAATATTTAACATCTCTTTATCTCGCACGATATAATCATAAGTCTCATTGACATTTTTATATATTACAAAGAAACATGAATGCTCACTTTTAGCATCAATTTTACTTTTCGTCAAAACCGTTACTATTTGATTAGGTATAAATGAATATATACTTTCTGGATAGCTCTCTTTTATATAATTTTCATATACTCCAACAATCGTATAAGTTCCAAGTTTATCACCTATACTTAAATTTAAACTCGTCATCGAAGATTATGATATTAATATTTCCTTTTCATTTGTCGGTTCTTTACCACGCAAAATATTTATCTCTTTATGCAATTCATCTTGATAGGAAAATACTTGTACTTTTTGAAACTTTTCTTCAAATTGATCAATTATTTGAAATACATAAAATTCCTTAATATCTTTATTATTTATAAAATATTCATTAGATTTTTGATAGTCAACATCATAATACATGACGTGATAAGATCCATACTCTTTCGCTATTTTATCTATACTATAACGATGATATGAAGAAAATGCGATACCCAAGACAAAAAGAAATGTACAAGATAGAATTATTGCAATAAGGGTTGCTCTTGTACGCTTTTTATTTTGACGCATATTGGCAATTACAAGTTTATTCTGAGTCTTCATGATTAACCCTCGTATCACTAGTTATTTTACCATCTTCGATAGCGATAATTCTCTTCGCATATTTAGCAAGATTCATGTCATGAGTAACTAAAATAATTGTCTGATTATACTTATTATTAGCTGATACCAGTAATTCCATAATTTCTTTGCTATTTTTTGAATCTAAGTTACCTGTTGGTTCATCAGCTAATAAAAGTGCTGGATGATTTATAAGAGCTCGAGCAATTGCTACTCTTTGTTGTTGACCTCCTGATAATTCGTTTGGTAAATGCTTTACTCGATCACTTAATCCCAGTAATTCAATTAATTCATTTTCGTAAGCTACATCTATCTTCTTGCCATCTAAGTCTGCTGGAAGCGAAATGTTTTCTAAGACATTTAAAGTAGGTATTAAATTATAAAATTGATAAATTAAACCAATTGAACTTCTGCGCATCTTTGATTGCTTATCATCATTTAGTTTATGAATATCTTCTCCATTAATTAAAATACTTCCCGATGTCGGAATATCGACACTTCCAATACAATGTAAAAGTGTTGATTTGCCGCTTCCGCTTGCACCCGTTATCGCGATAAACTCTCCCTCTTCGACAGTTAAATCAACGCCATCTAAGGCCTTAACGAGATTATCTTTTTTTCCATAATATTTAGTGACATTCTTAACTTCTAGTATTGCCATATAAACTCTTCCTTCCTTACTATATAAACAAATTATAACACGAAAAAACAAATCTTCCTAGAGATTTGCTACTTTTCCTTAATCTCGTTGACGCTCTTAAGATCGCGGCGTCTTAAATATTGAAAAACTTCTTTTTTCTTATACTTGTGATAATACTGAAATAGTAACCACTCATCATCATATTCAACAATAACACCTTCAACCTCATTAGCCGAATCAAATAGATAACTGTTCTCAATATCATCATTATCAATTTCAATAGTAACTTTTTTACCTACATATTCCTCGAGCAATAAGTCATTGTGTGTGTTTTTGCTTTCGCCTATAATTTCGAGATTATCTATTCTTTTTTGAATACTATCCATTTTACCACTTAGAATGACAAAACCAATAAGTGCTAAAAAGAAAATGCTCCATTCCATATTATTCACTCTCCTTTATCACAGAAATAGAATGAATTAAATTCATATCCAATAATTTAATAATATTCTTCTTTTTATATACAAAAGATATCTTAATAAATGAAGAGTCAATATCCATTATCGTTACTTCTGTTGTAAAATCCAAGCGATAATCATATGTATCAATATCGAGAAAACATTTCTTTCCCTTTAATTTAGATAAAATACTATTATTATTTGAACACTCAATTTCTGTTTCATTATTGATTAAATCATCTAAACTTATTTTAAATATCTCTACTATCTTTTTTGCTTGCGATAAATCAGGGGAAGTCACATTGCTCTCCCAATTAGATAAAGTCTGTCTTGAAACACCAATTAACTCTGACAACTTTTCTTGAGTATATTTCTCCTTCTTACGCAACTCAATAATTTTTTCACCTATTGTCACATTTCATCACCATCTTCATTTTATAATAATTAACCCTTTTTATCTATAAAATTAATTTAACATTTTGTCAAAAACATCTAACATAGAGGTAAAAGTCCTTATCTTCTTGCAAAAAAGCATATACTTACTCATCAGACTACCAACATATAAAAAAGTGAATAAAATACTTTATTCACTTTAAAATTCTTTTTTCATATAAATATGTGCTGATATTCTATAAGATATATATATAACCAACATTTCTATCAGAGGAAATATTATAAACCAATAGTTATCGAGAAAATTCGTTACACCTAAAGACAAGTTTATATTAATATTTAATTTAGATAAAAGTGCTATGATACCTACAAATCCAAAAACTAAAATTATAATTGCTATACGACTTTTCTCAATGCCAAACTTATATATCATTGGATAAAAGACACATTGAAAAATACTTACACCAAAAATGACTCCCAAAATTGTTACTAATATATCCTGCAATTGCAAATCACTATTTGTAAAGCTCAAAATTGTAGCATAGCATATAGATAATAAGGTAAAAGCTATAAAGAGAATAATCGTCGTTAAATACTTCGCCTTAACAACATTCTTTTTTCCACAGGGAAGTGTTGATATGTAGGCATCACTCTTGTTATATTCATCATAACTAAAAGTCGTCATCATCATAAAGACAACAAAGGCTGGAAGATAGGAAATAATATAGTTTTCTCCTTCGATAATTCCTAAGATGACATATGCAACGAGACATATGGCAAATACCCGCATTGATGACTTAATCATAAGTAAATCTTTTTTTATTAAACCTAACATTATTTTACCCCCTTTATCATAAGAACCATTAAATCTTCTATAGTAATTTTATCCAATACACATTCCTTGTATTTCTTTTTAATTTTCTTCATATCATTGACCAAAACTGTATAGTCATATCTATTCTTTATATAGGAAACAATATCCTTCTTATCAATATTATCAAAGTATTCTGCATCGCATCTCAAAATACCATAATTATCCATAATATCATCCCTTGATTCATCTAAGATTATCTTCCCCTTATCGATAAAGACTATTTTATCGGCAATATGTTCAAGATCCGAAGTTATATGCGTCGAAATCAAAATAGTATGTTCCTCATCGGAAAGAAATTTCAAAAATATATCTAAAACTTCCTTTCTTACTATTGGATCAAGTCCACTAGTAGGTTCATCTAAGATAAGCAATTTAGGATGATGTGCAAGTGAGGTAGCTATTTCTAATTTCTTTCGCATACCCTTAGACAATTTATTGACTTTTTTATTGGCATCAATTTGAAAATCTTTTAAATATTGAAAGAATAGATCTTCATCCCAGTTCTTATAAGAGGATTTTAAAATAGCATTGATATCCTTTCCCGTTAAAACTTCTGGAAAAAACATACCATCTAATACAACTCCTATATCCTCTTTGATAAGTGTTTCATATTTATCTATATCCTTATTAAAAATTTTAATCGTTCCAGAATCTCTATTTATAATTCCCAAAAGTGATTTTATCAAAGTTGTCTTTCCTGCCCCATTTTCGCCAATTAATCCAACAATTTGACCACTTGGAATAGTCATATTAATCGTTCCTAAAGAAAATAAATCATCATACCTTTTTGTTAAGTTCTTTATTTCAATTGCATTATTCATTTTCATCACTCTCCATTAAATATTTAAATAAATCAATTAGTTCACTTTCTTCAATTCCAAATTTATTTTTAATAGCTATAATATTTCCCATATAATTTTCAATATCCCTACGTGCTTTTTCCTGAGCAAGTTCCGTATTCTTTGGGGCAATAAAACTTCCCTTGCCTTGTCTCGTTATTATATACCCTTCACTTTCTAATTCGTCGTAGGCCTTTTTTATCGTCATGACACTTATTCTTATATCACTTGCCAACGAACGAATAGAAGGTAAGGCCTCATCTTCTCGTAATTCATCATTCATTATCTGCGTTATTATGGCATTTTTTATTTGCTCATATATCGGAACTGAACTGCTATTGCTAATAATTATTTTCATGCAACCCTCCTAACTGTTATAACTAATATATAACAGTATATAACATTTGTCAATAAAAAAAGACTATCTTTTTTATTTTAGATAATCTTCATAAATTTTCGAATCTATTAAAAATTCTTGTATCCCCATAAATCCCGGACCAACTTCCAGTTGATCAAAAACAATGACAAGTTTCCCTTTTTTATCAAAATAGAAATTTTGATCATCTTTGATTGTCTTAAAGTCTGTAGTTTGATCGGCATTATCTATCCAATATACAAGGTTCTCATTCTCCTTCATGCGACTGCGCATCTGCCTTTTTATTTCATCATTTATTACCCTTTTATATTCTTTATCCTTAAACAAATCATCGAGAATGATTATTTTATCACTTTTCTTATTAATGTGATAATATTTCGAATAATTGTAAGCACTTGCCATGATTTCTAAAACATCTATTTTTAAAGTAAACCACAAATAATTATCAGTTATAACTGCATAATCAATCTTTGTATATTGATATTTATCATCAGCATATTCTTTAAAGAAATTCTCAATTATTGCATAAGTAAATCTATTGATATCGTCATTCAAAACATCATCTATTTCTTTTTGATATTTGATATTAGGAATATCCCCACTAATTTCATTATCCTTATACTGAAAGAAAAAAGTCGTATTAAAAACATTTACTATACTGCCAATAACAGGAAGTCGATCAAGCGATTCAGAAAAAATATTTCCAAACATAAAAATAAAAGATATTACTATCAGCCCCCCATATTTAATTATCCCCAAATGTTTTATATGCATATATTACCTTCTTTAGTAATTAATATGCATATAAAAAGAGAAATTAACTATGAGAATTTCTCTTTTTAGGCATCGGAGTTACTTTTTCCACTTGTTTCACAACTTCTTTGCTAAAATCACTATCATCTATATTGAGAATGTAATGTTCTTTAGCACCTTTATAGGGAAATCCTAAATCCGCATCAAGCATTAAATCTTGCAAACATTCTAGTTTTTTTACAAAAACTGTATTTTCACAAACAGTGAGAACCGGTTTACCATTCAAATAGACCATATATTCTCCAAACATCTTCTTATATGTAACACATCCTATATCACTAATCTGCTCGCACACATATTGAATAAACTCATTTGTTGTCGCCATAACTTCTCCTATTCAGCAATAGTTAAAATATTGCCATTATTATCAAAAATGGTAAATTCTTTTCGCCCATAAAATGTTTGATGCATATCACAAGCAAGTTGAACTTTATCTTTTAATTCTTCATATACTTTTTCAATACCATCAACAGTTATAAATAACGTAAATGTTGGAATAATTTCTTCTTTCGCTAAACTTGGATACTCCTCTAATAGATTTTGTTGTTCCTGAATCATTATTGAAATATCTTCTTTCTTTAATATGGCAAAATTTAATTTATCGCCAGAATCTGGAACACTTAATACTTTTTGAAATCCCAATTTACTTTCATAAAACTCGATAGTTTCAAACACATTCTTTACCATTATATTGGCTGTTATACTTTTGTACATAATTTCTACCTCCAAAAAAATTGTATCAAAGATGATGATTATTGTATTGTAAAAAAAGGACATTTCAGTCCCTTATTGCTTTTAAAAGTTGTAATGGAGATATGCCAGTATACCTCTTTATCTCCTTGATAAAATGTGCTTGATCATAAAAGCCACAACGCATAGATATGTCAATTAATTCCGCTTGTCCTTCAAGTATTAAAGTTAGACACAAATGTAATCGTAAAATATTTAACAAGACTTTAGGAGATATGCCATAGTGTTTTTTAAACATTCTAAATAATTGTCTTTGATTATAATGAAAATGCGTAGCAATATCGTGAACTTTTTGATCTTGAGGATTTTGATATAAATTATCTACTATTTCAATAAATGTCGTGTCTTCCGCATCGCTAATTTTATCTAACAGATATTTTTTTAACACAGATATTCGCACCTCTGAAGAAATATTAGAAAAAATAATCGTTAAATCACAATCTTTTTCGATTTCTCCAAACGGAATGGGATTGTCCATAATATCGTCAGCATTTAGATGGAATATTGCCTTAAAAGCTCCAGGTTTTAATCTTACACCCATAGAATCAATTTTATCATGCAATTGCATTGGCTCTGTTTCTGCACTAAATCCCGCAAAGCAAATCGTCTTATTCAAAAAATCTACAACGATATCGATACAGGCATCGGGCAAAATATTATTATATATAGTCTTGTCAAAATCTATTCTTGACCTCATCTCCCATATGCACATACAATAATCACTCAATTCTTTTATATGATATTCGCGATAGTCAATATACTTTTTATATTCCTGATCTAATAAATATGGAATTTGTTTTGGATAATACATAAAACTTCTCCCTTTAAGATTTTTTTATATTTATTTTTTATATATTTTATTACATTCCTTGCATGTTATCTTCATCTCATAACTAAGTAACTTTTTTTCTAAGATCGTTATCAATGGACTATTATCATTTGGACAACATAATCTGTTTTTTATAGTTATTAGAGCATCATTTGCTTCGCTTCCTCCTTGACTATCCTCAAAATCCAATAATGCACTTCCTTCACTTCCACAACTACATTTATATTTTAATTCTAAACGATCATATGTAGCATAGCATAGATATCCAATATTT
>CAJTKV010000015.1:13048-39754 GCA_910577075.1 uncultured Bacilli bacterium | reverse complement strand
TTTAAAGAGTAAACTGCCAATCATCGCCCTTTTCATAAGCTGACATACAGGCTACCAATCCCATGACATTAACTAAACTATAGCCTGTTTTCCATACTTCATTTTGAAAATCATTTTTTATTTTTTCGTCAGGAATAAAAATATTCGAGATTTGTAATCCAGCTAAATTAAAAGTCTTCGTCGGTGCTGTACACAAGATAAGATGACTTTTATAATCTTCATATTGCAAAATATTCGTGTGTTCATGATTCCAAGTAAAATCACTATGAATCTCATCGGATACAATATAGACATCATGTTTCTTGCATATTTCAATTACTTTATCTAATTCTTCTCTTTTCCACACTCTTCCTACGGGGTTATGAGGAGAACATAGCAAGTATAACTTAATATTATAATCTATTATCTTCTTTTCTAGATCTTCAAAATTTATTTCATAATATCCATTATTCAACACTAAATCACTACTGATTACTTTTCTAGCATTATCTTCTATAACTTCCGTAAAAGGATAATAAACGGGATTATTAATTAATACATAAACATACTTATCTGTTAAAATTTTTACAGAAGTAGCTAAAGCAAATACCACACCCGGTGTAATAACTAACCAGTCAGGTTCTAACTTTATATTAAACTTTTTAGAAAACCATTTATCTATCGCCTTAAAATATTCTAAACCATTCTTAGTATATCCCAATATCCCATGATCTAATCTATTTTTCATATCTTCAATTACCACATTGGGACATTTAAAATCCATGTCGGCAACCCACATTGGCATAACGTTTGCTGGTTTATTCTTCTCTTCTTTAAAATCATACTTTAAACTATTGGTATTATATCTATTTACATCTTCATCAAATTGCATTTAATCACCCACTTAATATAAACATTATAACTTATTATTTTATAAATTACTATCGATTAACATTTATCAAATATAAAAGTATTTATAACGAACAAATATATGATATAATAAATATCAGGAAGTGAATATATGAATAATAACTTAATAAAAAAAATTGATAACTTATATTATTATCAAACTGATGAATTTGCCACCATCAAAATCAAGCATTTTTTCAAATTTGAAAAGAATACAAAAAACTTTATTATAGCTTCTATTCTAGCCGAATATATGCAACAAACGAACGCAATCTATAAAACCGCTAAGAGAATTAATGACACCGAAAAAAAATTATATGGTTCGTGCTTTTCTATCTGTAATGACACAAAGGGAACTAAGGGATTTATTTCTTTCAATTTAACGATGGTTGACGAAACAATAGTTGATGAACATTTTTTCACATCATCCATAAAATACTTTAAAAACATGCTTTTAAAGCCCAATTTTGCTAATGAATCCCTTGATTCAAATATTTTTGAACAGATAAAAAAAGATCTTATCTCGCGCACTAAAAACAAAGAAAAAAATCCTGACTCATTTCAAAAAAATCTATTTTATCGTCACCTTTTACCCAATAGTGATTTCATCAATAAACGTTTTAATTGCGATGAATTAGAAAGTATATTAGAAACTTTGACAGATAAGGATGTTATTGACTTTTATCACACTCTTTTAAACAATTACATAACAAGTTATGCCTTTGGAAACTTAAGTGATGATAAAATAAAATATATTGCTAAGTCTTTTAAATTTAATCCTATTAAATTTGATTATCAATATGCCAAAAAGGAAGAAATCACCAATGATTACAAGGTAATAAAATCTAATGATACGACACAAACATATCTCTATGTTGTCTATGATATTAAAAATTATCATGTAGATAACTCGTATATCTATCATGCTTTAATGCCCATGTTTAATTCTATGGGTGGTATCTGTCATGAAATTTTACGAGATAAATTGGGATTGGTTTATTTTTCCTATGCTGATGTCTTAATCAATCGAGGTCTATTTTTTATTAGTGCACAAATAGATAAAAAGAATATTGATAAAGCATTAAAGGGCATTGACTCGCTTTTTGAAGAATTAAAAAAACCAGAGAAGCTATCTAAATTACTCACATTTTCACAAGAAAAATATCGTCAAGAACTATATACCAATACCGAAATTTTGGCATCAAATTTGACTAATATTGAAAGATTTATTTTTAAAGATGACTATATGAAAAAAGAATTAGTTGACAAGATTAATTCTCTTACAAGTGCCAATATTTTAAGGCAAATTGAAGAATTTGAAAAAAAATATATTTTCATTTATGAAGGAGAAAAAGATGAGAACTAATTACATAAAAAAGACATTAAGCAATGGTGTAAAATTATATCTTTATTTGGACAAAAAGATGAGAAAAAGTTATGCTGATTATGGTGTAGATTACGGCTCAAATGGCAAATGGCACAAATTCTATCTTGATAATGAATACCATGAAGTTTTGCCTGGATGTGCTCATTTTCTTGAACATATGTTAGGCGAGCACTCTAAATATGGTAATTTTTATACTACTATTGCCAAAAAAAAATATCAAATAAATGCAACTACATACTTTGATATAACGCACTTTTACTTTCAGGGCACTGAAGACTTTTTAGAATGTCTCGAGAAACTGATAAATATTGTCGATGATCCAATATTCAATGAATCAGACGTTGAAATGACCAAACGCGCGATTGCCGAAGAAACAAAACGTGTACTTAATAATAAAATACGCATGGGAATGTCAATATGTTCTCGAAATCTCTATAAAGATTTAAACCTATATGATGAAACACTTAGTACTATCGGAAATGAAGAGACAACTCATAATCTAAATTATCAGACATTGAAAGATTGCTATGATGCTTTTTATTATGATGCCAATAAGACTTTAATAATTGCTGGCAATTTTGATGAAGAAGAAATTACTAATTATCTCGAAAACATCTATAAAAAGCTTCCTAAACACCCAAATCGTCTTAGAGAATTTACCTACAAAGAATTAGATAAGAAGAAAAAAGAAGAAGAAATCTATTATATGTCGACAAATGACGATTTTTACACTATTGAATTTAAACAAAATTATACTTGTTTTAGCAAAAAAGAGATTTACTATTTTGTTTCCTTTATCGTCAATAGCAAATTTAATGATGATAAAAGTTTTATAAAAAAATTAAAGAAAAATAATATCATAACCAATATTCAGTCCTTTGATACGGCCTTCATTGATGATATACACTACTACATTGAACCCATGGCTAACGTCAAAGACTCTAAGAAATTTAAACAGGCTCTTCTAAAAGAGATAAAAACAGACAACTTTAAAGAAAAGGATTTTGATTTATTCATAAGAAATGCTATTGCTAACCAAATATACCAAATTGACAACAAATATAATAATTTTTTGAGATTTTTTCCCAGAAAACACATATATGACGACTTTGACACTATAGATTTTTTAAAAAGTTTGACATTCTTCAGATTTCAAGAATTTTATAACTCTCTAAACTTTGATGATTATTCAATATCAATCATAAGAGATTCCAATAAAAAATAAACTCTAAAAATATAAGAGTTTATTTTTTTATATTAATTATTTTTAGGTTCTTTTTTATCTTGCTGGATTAAACTTTCACGAAAATCTTTTAAATATTCATCAACCTTTGATTGAAGACATTCTTTATCACTATCTGGCAATTCGATACCTAGCAGAACGTGATCATCAAGACCATCATTATGAAGATCTATTCCTTCAAAAAATTCATCAGGACTATAAAGCCAGTTTCTTCTGTATTTTGAAGATGATAATTTTTTCTCACGTCGCATAATTAAATCCATTTTTTCGGCAGTAGACATATTAAATACTTGATTCAATATCATCTCTCGCTCCTCTTCACAACCATAACATCTTTTCAGTTTCTTGTGAAATATATCTGCATCTTTTAATTTACCGGTGGCATTTTCTCTTGAGCGAACCATAACTTCCATAGCTATATTATATGTATCTTCAAGCATTAAATCTGGAAGATTAACTACTTTTACTTTAAATTCTAAAGAAAGCTCTCCCAAGTCTGTAGACGTATTATTATTTATAATGGACTCAATTGCTGCTAAAATATATATATTTTCCATTTCTTTACTCTTTTTCAAAAAAATCACTTCCTACTTCTATTATAAAGTAAATTTATAATAAAACAAACTTTTTTAGGTTTGCTCTACTTAATTGACATTAAATATACTTTAATAATTCCATAAATTCTTTATTATTAAAATGCTTGGCATCATGTACTAAAACTTTTAAACCACCTATATCGTCGGCAAACGAAGATCCCGCCTCCAGTGATACAAAAGGATCATTTGAAGATATGAAAGAGACTACTTTTTCTACATACATATCAATTTTCTTAGAATCAATATTAGCCATATAGAAACTCTCATATAAGCTATTATCATCATCAAAGTATATATTGTTAAAACCTGCGGAAGTAATAATTTTTTTAATCTTAATTTTTCTATCCAAAATATACTTTATAATAAAAACGCTTCCTAAACTATGAGTGATAAATGTCGTATTCTCATTTATACATCCCATTTCTAAATAAGCATCTAATATCTTACTCCAATTATCATATCTTTGATAATTTAAATTTGGAAAATGTGGTACTATAACATCTTTTTTTCTCTTGCTTAGTTCTGTTTTCAACCAAGGGATCCAATTCTTATAAGGATTGCCATAAGATCCATGAATTATAAAATAGTTGCCATTCATAATCGCTCCTTATTGATAATTTCTTTTAAAAAATTATCTATTACTTCTTCTCTATTTTGGCTTATATCTATAAACGGCAAATTATACTTTTGACACTCATCTTTTAACCATTTACTAATTTCTATGTACTTCGTAATGTGATCAATTACTATCGCATCATCCTTTTCACTCGTCCAATCAAATTCGGTATCAAAATTTCTAATTTCCTTAAATTTATCTTCAACACTTATGTTGGGATAGCCAAAAAAGTAAATTTCGCAGCAAGAAGAATCGATATTTTCGTAATAATCTTTTGGCGTAATGTGATATAAATCAAAAGCTAATCTATAATCAAATTTATCATAATTACTCGTCTTACTAATTTTTTTCATAAACTTAATAAAAGTCTTGCTTGTCTCAACAAAATCCCAACAATCAGTATGAAAAACGCCTAATTCTGGATACGCCCCTTCAAAGGCAATTACTACGGCATCCATAGCTAAATGTTGATACTTTTTTGTCCTGGCAAGCTCGCTACAAATAGTCGACTTTCCCGCTCTTGGAACACCTGCAATAATGATATGCTTTCGCGCCTTATTCATATTTTAATTGCTTCTCCTATCAATAATCTCAACTACTTCACCAATAAACATTTCATGAACCTCATCATTTTTATAAAATCTATTAACTATATCTGAAGACATATTATTTTTATTTAATTCTTGGGAATAAATCTTCTTACAGACAATTGTTAATTCGGCTTCTTTAAATGTTGGTGCCAATTCTAAAAATTCAACATTCAATTTAGTTAAGGCAATCTTATCTTCATCTCTTCCCGACTTACTGCCAAGTGTTCCCAAGCATTCTCTAAATTCGTCCCCATAAAAGCTAATTGTAAAGTATTCATTATCTTGAAGAAATTCATAAGTATATCGCGTTTTTCTTATATATATAGTTGCCACAGGTTTATGCCAAAGAGTGCCGAACCCTCCCCAACTAATCGTCATCGCATTATATCTTTTTTCATTACCAACAGTTACTAATGCCCATCTTTTATCTAAATCATAAAATGGTCTAATCGCAAATTCATCCCAGTTCATCTAAATTCTCTCCTTTTTAAAATCATGTATATATATTGAATATATACTGACAAATAATAAAATAATTTCTCCTATAATCATAAATGAACTTTGATAATAAAGATAATACAAGCCATAAAATATTGCTGTCGTTATCCCTGATATCCTCATCAATGTCATATTTGTCTGCCAAAGGCAAAACGTTCTTATAATTGAACCAATTGTCGGCAAAAGAGAAATTAATCCTTGATATGTAAGAATACAATTAACCACGGTAATACTTTCAAAAATTAATAGTACTCCTATATATAACATTTTAGCAAATCTTTCTCTTTTTATAAATATCATTGTTCTTGTTAGATTAATTATACTCAAAAAAGCTCCCGTATATGCCCCAATAAAAAAATCATACATAGCTTCAAAAAGACAATTAAATGCTTGGGCAATTAAAGCATAAACTCGCTTTCTTATGCACACACTGACAAGCAAAGACAACAAAGCCAATACACTAAATATCATAAATATCTACTTCCTTTTTTTAAGTAATTCTTTAAAATCTTTTAAACATCCATTTTTGCTTGTCTTAATAAAGCCTATGTTAAAACTTCTCTTAGGCAAAGAAAAATCTGTCTTTAAAACGATAAATTCACTTCCCTTATAATGAATGGGATTACCTATTCCTATTCCAAATCCACTGCGAATAAGTTCTCGACATAAACTATAGCTATTGAATTCATAAGCTGGTTTAAATGATATATTTTTGTTTTTTAAATAGGCATCAAAATTCCTTCTTCCATGAGTAATATTGCTAAGTAATACAAAAGGATAGTCTCTAAGTAATTCTTCTAGTGAAAGCACTTTATTAGCTAATTCAGGATACTCTCTTTTCGATGCGATAAAATGATCTTGAATATCAAAATCGACAATAGATTCAAAATTACTCATTTCCTCATAACTATTCTTAATTAGAATATCTAATTTTCCCATCTTGCTATATTTATCTAAAACCTCTATTTCCTCCAAGACAATATCGATCTTTATTTTGGGATATAACTTTCTAAATTCATCCAATGCCGGTAAAATAGGTTCTAAAAAGTTTGTCGTTGTTGCACCAATATACAAATGTCCCCCACTTTGTCTATCTTGTTCAATAACATTTAATGTACTTCCCAACTTTTGAAATGCTGAAACTGTATACTCATACAAAACTTCACCTGCATCCGTTAGAGCAACTCCCTTTTTACTTCTCGTAAACAATTGGACATTCAAATCACTCTCCAACTGCTTTATCGCCTTGGTAAGTGCCGGCTGAGAGACATTCAAATTCTCGCTTGCCTTAGTTATATTTTTAATAGATGCAACCTCATAAAAGTATTTCAGTGTATTTAAATTAATATTATTAAACATCTTATCACCTAATTCCATTATAACACATCAATAACTATTTGTTATCGATACAATAAAATATATGTATTTTATTTATGATTAATAAACCGTTATACTTTAATTAGAAAGAAGGAAAATCATGAAATATTTAGCCGACACACATATGCACTCCATTTATTCTTATGATGGACAAATGACCTTAGAGGAAATGATTAATTACGGCATTTCTCTGGGTCTTGAATATATGGCATTCACCGAACACTTAGAGTTTAGCCAGATAAGTCTTAAGCAAGCCCTCAATAGATACGCCATTTACTCTGAAGAAATAGATAAATTACAAGAGCAATATCCCAATATGACTTTAATTAAAGGAGTGGAATTTTCCAATCCAGAAAATTATCCCCACGAATTAGAAGAATTTAATAAACTGGATATCGACTATATCATTGGAAGTAATCATATTTCTCTAAAAGATAATAGTGAATCCGAAATACTAAAATACTATATGAATATTTTAAATATGGTCAAACAGGGAGGAATTGACTCCTTAGGCCATTTAGATTATTTGCGTAGAAAACATGATGATTCTTTTTCTCACGACGAAAGATTAAAAAGAATTCGCGATGATCTTTTAAGGGAAATATTTAGTTATCTATCGATTAATAATATTACCCTTGAAATCAATTCATCTGCCGTAAGGAGGAAAAATTTAGACTCCTTCCCTAGCAAAGAAAAACTGGATTTATACAAATCTTGTGGTGGAACAAATGTTACCATTGGAAGTGATGCCCATCGTTTAAATGAGATATATGATGCCATTCCCCAAATGGACGAATCTTATGATTTTAATAAAGGTCTATACTTAAAGAGAAAGTTTATCTCCCTAAGTGAAAAATAGATGGTCCCCATCTATTTTCTTTCACTATTATTAATTTTAGCGATTTTCTCATTAATATTATCACTAAATTTAATATTGTGATTAACATCTAATAATCCATTTATCTCCTGTTGAACATCTGTAAGCTGCGTATAACAATATCCGGAAATATAATCCACACCTTTAATAGCGTTAGTTAAATCTTGAAAGCGTTCCAAGAATTCTTCCTCACTTTTAACTTGCTTTCCATACCCCCAACCATTTTGTGACTCTAATGCAATTGCTCCATACTCGCTCATAATAATCGGTTGACTATTATATTTATAATCCCCTGCCATCAATGAACGTTCTCCATTGTAATTTACATTAGAAATTAACACATAGTCTTTATTGGTAACATATAAATCTCTTAATTCACTGGCATTTTGCTTATAATCGTGAATAGTTATAACATCAGAAATCGTATGCTCCCAACCATCATTACTTATGACGAATCGTGTATTATCTAAAGATTTTGTCAAATAATATAGATGATTTGCAAAATCTTGCTCTTTTTTTGATATATCTATATCTACAACTCCCCAAGATTCATTTATTGGAACCCAGGTAATAATACATGGATGATTATAATTTTGCTTAACGACTTTAACCCATTCGTTACTAAATTTTTCTAAAGCATCATCGTTAAATTCATAACAATTAGCCATTTCACTCCAGACCAAAACACCTAATTTATCGCACCAATAGAGAAATCTTTCGTCTTCATTTTTTTGATGTTTTCGAACTCCATTATAGCCGAATTTTATGACACTTTTTATATCATCGACTAATTTATCTGCTGAGGGAGGAGTTAAATGCGTTGTTTGCCAATAGCCTTGATCTAATATCAATCTCTGATATAACTCTTCGTCATTTAAAAATATTTTATTACCCTTTATTTCCAATTTTCGAACGCCAAAATATGAATTAACAGTATCAATAATTTTGCCGTTTTTATAAAGTGCAAATTTTATATCATATAAATTTGGATCTAAAACATTCCACCTACGAATATCGCCATTATCATCATCAATTAACATATCTATTTCTTGTAAATTATTTTCTAATTTAAATATTTCATCATTTGTTTTTATACCATTAAATGAAATACAAACACCAAGTTCATAATTGGCTTTTTCATAATCCTCTAAAATCATATTAGTACTTACAACTAAGTTAACTTTTTTATTGTCATAATCCGGAGTTATTTTAACATCTTTTAGATACTGTTTAGGTACAAATTCCAACCATACGGTCTTCCATATACCCGTAGTTTGAATATACCAGCATTTAAAACTATCTTTTTTATATCTTTGTTTTCCTCGCGGTTGAGATTTTGACAGAGAATCTTTAATTCTCACCGTAAGATTATTAACACCACTAGATATAAAATTCTCTATTGCAAAGGTAAAACGAGAATATCCGCCAACATTTTTGCCGACAAATACGCCATTGACCCACACTTCTGTTTCATAATCGCTTCCTTCAAAATCTAAAAGTACTTTATCATCCCTTAAGTCTCGATCAATACAAAATTCTTTTCTATACCAAATGACATTATGCTGACTAGAATCATTTATTCCACTAGCTTCCGTCTCATAAGTAAAAGGTACCTTTATCTTATATTGACTGTTAAAATTCTCATAATATTTTTTTACTTTTCCTTCATCATTATCATCAAAACAAAAATCCCACTCGCCATTCAAATTTAGCCAATAATTACGCTTAAATTGAGGGCGTGGATAATCCATATCATATTTACAATCCATAAATTTATTCCTCTACATACTCATGTTGTTCACTCGTCCAAGCAGGAGTACAAGGAACAGCCGCTTCAAAATTTCCATCAAAAGCATATAACTCATCCTTATCGATAAAAATCACATCACCTTCTGTAAAACTTAAAACATCATTACTATCCTTTTTATATAAATTACCAGAACCTTTAATAATATATAGCAATTCTTTACATCCACGATTTACTTGATAGCCAGCCTCAGGACTACGCGTACTAATACTTATAACTGCAAAATTAATATCCGGATCAACTGTTGGATAATCATATCCATAATACCCATTTCCCGTATAGTATTCTGCTTCACTTTTTTTAACAATTTGCATTTTATCATCTCCTAATAAAATTATATCAAATTATGTTTGATATAAAAAGAACCATATGCTATAATAAAAATCATTAATGGGGTGAAATAATGTCAGAAATAAAATATATTATAACCGACTTAGACGATACTCTTGTCGATGACACAGCTAATCATCGCGGAGCATTTGAATATGTCTTAAAGGAACTTGGGATACCTTACCAAGAAAAACTATTTCAAGAATGGTTAGAATTCGATAGTTACTATTGGCACGAATATTTTAAAACGCTTAAAGTTCCCGAAGAATTCATAGTAAGTGGCGAAGCTCAAGCTGAATGGCAACGAGGAATGCGCTTCCAAACGTTCTTTAAAAGAGAATTAGAGCCAATTAAAATGCAGGAAATATTTAAGGAGGGACTTAAAAAAAATATTATTGCCTTGCCAGGTGTTGTTGAAGCACTTAAGGAGATATCTACATATTATCCTATCTATGTATCTACTAATGGAGATTCCATCATTGCTCATGAAAAAATTGAACGCATAGGAGCTACCGATTATATATCTTCTATCTTCTCTGCGGATATGACTAATCCGCCTTCGAATAAATCAGAATTGGATTTTTACCGTCAGTTGATGAAGCGCATTGGAGCTGAATATCCTAGCGAATGCCTTATGATAGGTGATAAATATCGTGATGACGTCATCATGCCTAATAAAGCTGGATTAAAAACATGTTGGATAAACAAAGAGAAAAAAGATGGACTAATATGTGATTATCAACTTGCATCTTTTGCTGAACTTCCCAAAATATTAAAAAGAACTAACTTCCATTAGTTCTTTTATTTTGCTTCACTTCTCAAACTATAATTGCCAATGTCAAAATCGGAAAATTGGCTTAAAAAATATGCATATAATTTCTTGGCATTATCAAATCTTTTATCTCTTTCTTTTTCCTTAAAACAGGAAACTAATAAAGCACAAAAATCCCTATCTGGCATTTTAACAATATTGTATCTTTTAAAATATTCCTCATTCATAAGTATCTTTTCGATCTTATTTAAAGGCAAGGTTGGTATTTTCTTATTATAAAAATAGGAACCTATTATTCTCTGTAAAAATAAATAATAAGAAAAGTCTATATCTTCATTGCTATTATATTTATCTTGAAGTTCATCAAAGCCATCCCAGACACTGTAACAATTCGACTTATATTTAAATTCATCAACATCGACCATTTCTACAGTATCTCTACTTTTCTTAGCCATATCTATTAATTCTTGGACACTTCCATCTTTATCATATAATATCTCACTATTGACAAAAATATTAGTTGTCGACATTGATAAACTTTTTCTTTCTTCTTCAAAATAAGATATTATCTTTCTTTTGGGATTTATAAAATATTCAATCAAATAATCGCCAATTTTCTTATTACCTCTTTCGCGCCATGAAGTATCATCCTTAGTTACTATATAGATATCTATATCGCTACTTGCTGTATTATTTCCAGTAACACAACTTCCTGTTAATATTGCTCCTAAAAAATAATCTTGATTTCTATATTCACTCAAGAATTCCTCTATAACTTCTCTCATAGATTTTCTCCATTTCTAATCTCTTATCATAATTTATTTTATTATACGATAAGAAAAATTAATTTACTATATTTATAAAAATACTTTACAAGAATTAACTAGCTATATCCTGTTTTCGCTCTTTGGTTTTATTCCCGACTATCGTTTCATAGTAATCATAATTTTCATCATTCAAATCAGGTAAACTATCAACTCTTATTTCCATCATTTTAGTACTATCGGTAATACAATCTTTTAACATAATACCCCTCTTTAATATTGCTACCTATTATAACACACTAAAAAAGATACTCAAAATATTAAGTATCTTATAGATTAAAATATTTTATTGATGCTTCCAAATGCTTAGTTCCCTTTTCAATCATACCCTTTAAAAAATCTGTCTTTTCATAAGTATATCTCTTAGTTCTTAAAGCTATCTTGGAAATGGTGTATCGCAAGCGAAGGAGTTCAAACATCTCCTCAAAATTTTCTGGTTTATCTGTAACACTAAAATATCCTTCCAAGAATTTATTTAATCTCTCTGGTTCAAAAAAAGTCGACCAACAAGCTATTTCTTCAACCGCATAACCACCAACACATTCATCCCAATCAATTATTCCCGTTATAGCATTGCCATCCGTTAGCAAATTCCAATCGGCAAAATCATTGTGAACTAAAACAGCATCAGTTATATTTAATAGAGGATTGTTATAAAATAATTTTCTCATCTTATCGGCTGTATTCTCCTTCAAGACATTATTATTAATAAGTCTCTCTAAATTTTCTGCTAAGCCAGCATTTACGGAATCACTTAAATTATTAAATCTTCCAACTAATTTGCCATTTTTTGCTTCGTCATTTATGAATGATCCAAAGCCAGTAACTTTTATCTTATGCAAATTAGCCATTGTAACGCCCATCTGAAAGACTAATTTATCCTCTTCTAATTCATGCTCTTTTTAATAAAACTGTACCGTATCTCCTGACAATTTTTCGATAATTTGATAACTTACATCATCTTCATTTTCTAAATCATGTATTCCTAAAGTTTTATAAGCTGGCAAGTTGTGTTCTAAAGCCAACTTAGAAGCTTCACTTTCAGCATAAAAGTACTCATTCTTTATTCCTCTAGGATGACATCTAATAACAACCTCTTCGCCATTTTTTAATACTCCTATGCGAATAGAATTGACATTTCCCAAACTCGTTTGGGCATGTTCATCAAATGGTTTTATATAATCAAGTTCTATTTCGGGGAAATTTTTTCTTATGCTATCAAGCAAAAATTCGTTAGTAATGTTAAAATGGCGATCACTCCAAATATCTGCCGCCTCTTCTACGCTAATTAATCTATCTGTCTGCCAATAAAAGGAATTATCTCTATTGCCAATTCTCTTATTTATATCTCTCTTATCCATCTTCTCACCTAAATTTTCTTATCATATGAAATGGTCTTTATATCACATAGGTACATAAGTCCCCATTTTCCTCTAGTTCTACCAATACCTGATCTCTTTGTCCCCCCAAAGGGATTATATGGTGCCGAATAAGCAACATTATTAAATCCTACCATTCCTGAATTTATACGCCTACTTATTCTTTCAAATCGACTAGCATCTGTCGTATAGATATAGCTTCCTAATCCATAAATTGTATCATTGGCTAACTTTATAGCTTCCTCTTCATCTTTAAAACTGACAATTGGTAAAATTGGTCCAAAGACTTCCTCATTCCATATGCGCATATCTCTAGTTACATTTATCACAATAGTTGGTTCAAAATAATTCTCACCTTCAATAGGTTTGTTTCCTCCACAGATAATCTTAGCGCCCTTCGCTTTCGCATCTTCAAGTTGCTCCACAAGTTTATTTAATTGCGTTTCATTTACTAATGGTCCCATCGTTGTATCGCGATCCATTGGATTTCCTATTACCTGCGAAGTAGCAATTTCTTTTAAAGAATCTACAATCTTATCAAATAAACTTTCATGTACAATTAATCTCTTAAGTGCATGACATAACTGACCCATCGTCGAAAATTTCTTGGCATACATGCCCTTAATCACTTTATCTACATCGGCATCTTCACATACTATACCGGGAGCTGATCCACCTAATTCCATCAAGATTGGAATCATTTTCTCTGCAGCCACTTTATATAAATGTTCACCTGTCTTTGTATTACCCGTAAAGCATATCATATTGATATCTTTATTTACTAAACTCTCACCCACTTCGCGATCGCCATAGACAAACTGTTGCACACCTTTAGGTAAATCCGTCGATCTAAATAACTTATCTAGCAATTCTGTTAACAATGGCAAATTGGGGTCTGGCTTATTAATTACCGTATTTCCCACAATCATATTTTGAAATCCAATTGCGCAACTTAATGAAAATGGAAAATTAAAAGGTGAAATAACGACAGATACACCTCTTGGTGCATAGACAACCTTTTGCATTTGTTCATCATCTTCATAAGTTATCTCTGGAGTTAAAACCTCTTCTGCATTATCTAAATTCCACAAAATATTTTTTAAAGTATCTCTTACCTCATTTTCCGCTAGAGTTATTGGCTTGCCCATCTCTTTAGTTATAAGTTCAGCAATACTTGCACTGTTATCTTTTAATACATCATAAACATGCCTTAATATATTAACCCTTTCACTAATATCTTTTAAAGACCAATCCTCATAAGCCTCATGCGCTATTTTTACTATTTCCTCTATTTGCTCTCCACTTGTCTCTTCAATACTTCCTAATATTTCGCTTTGCTTTGCTGCATTCTTTGATATCAATTCCATAAGCATCCTCCTAAATATCATTATACTATAAATGAATCATATTTTATAGACAAATACCATTTTATTATTTGTTTTTTCATGATATAGTAATATTGAAAAGAAGTGATTAATATGGAAAAATGTCTTTTTGATAATGGTTTCTTTGAATATCTCGAAATTGAAGAAGATATTGATATTGAAGGTAAGATTAAACATATAAAAAGAAAAGTCGTAAGACGCCCTCCAGGAATTCGTGCTCTAATTGTAAATGACGAAAATAGAATATTATTATCACGTGAATTCCGTTATGAACTTAGTACATGGGATTATCGTCTTCCAGGAGGTAAAGTTTTCGATACCCTTGAAGAATTCCGTCAAGCATTAAAGGATAACACCGTCGATGAAGCTGCTAATAAAACGGTTTTTAAAGAGGTACTTGAAGAAGTTGGCATTGACATTAACAATCCCAAACTTATAAAAATATCTAAAGATGGTGCCAGTGTCATATGGGATCTTTACTATTATGAAATCAAAGATTTTAAGATAGATGAAAATGGCCCACAACTAGAAGAAGACGAAATTATCAATGGCTATGTATGGAAGAGTTTCGATGAAGTAATTGAATTATGTCAAACAGGACAAATTCACGAAGATCGTTCCATAGGAGTATTATTAAGCTATATTTTAAAGAACAAATAAAAGAGGATATTTTAATTTAATAATTATCCTCTTTTTTATTTTAGATTTATTAAACTTTTCTTAATGGCATTAATTGCTTCTTCATGAACAACACCATTACTTACAATAGCTCCATTAATATCTCTATCATACCTTTGTTCATCACCAAAAAGATCCGTTACTTTTCCTCCCGCTTCTTCTACTATTACCTTAACAGCTGCTATATCGACATTTTTATGGGCAATTAATGGGAAAATTACTAAGTTAAAGTCTCCTGTTGCTACACACATTGAAGCACGAATAACACTGCCAATTCCCACAAAATAAGTTTTTTTTCCTAACTCTTTAATGGCATCATATATGTTATATTCGGCCCATGGAGCCATATCAAAATGCGCAACACTTCTTTTATCGTCCAAATCTATATTGCTTACATGAATCTCTTCTCCATTTAAATAGGCACCTTCACCTATAATTGCGGAATATAATGAATCACTAAAAGGATCCATGACAACACCTAAGATTGGTTCTCCATCGTTAACTAAGGCGAGAGAAAAAACAGAAACAGGTATACCCCTTGCATACATTGCTGTCCCATCAATAGGATCGCATACCCATACCATTTTACTATTTCCAAATTGTTCTTCTTCACCATCGACAGAATGCTCAGGATAAATGTTCTTAACTCTCTTTATTAAATAATCATTTATCTCTTTATCAGCTATCGTTACAATAGTTTTATCTTCTTTATAACTACTCTTATTATCTTCATTAAAATATTTAAGCATTATTTCCTTGGCTTTATTTGCTATCTCTTTAGCAAATTCTAAATATTCTTGATACATATCAATCACCTATAGTTATTATACTAAAATATCTAATCTATTTCTACTAAACTGTCATTTTTCCTTACTAATTCTTTTGGTAACTTATAACTACTTATCTCATCCTCTGTTGGCAATTTGCTTGCATCAAAAGCAAAATTTTCAATTTCAATCGTTCTTCGTTGTCGTCCATTTCCTTCATTTTCACATGTCAATACAAAGGAAAAATCTTGATTATCAAATATATCAAAGGGAATAAAATTATACCCATTATGACACCAATTAAAACATCTTGCTTCTTCCCCCGTCAATACGGGCCTCACTCTTCCATCAGTATAACATTTTCGGATACTTTTAAGTTCTCTATCATTTTGCTTTTTAACTTCACAATAATAATGTTGAAACTCTTTCATTAACTTCTTTAAATCTCCAAATACTATTCTTTCCACTTTTAATGATTCAATTCTTTTAGCATTTTCCAAATACAAATCTAAAAGAGAAATATTATCTCTCAATTGATTTAGAATTTTCAAAATATCATCATTCATAATTAACTTACAGAGAAATGAACTTCTATAGACATCTAAATCATATTCCTCTAGACTTTTTAGCACGCTCTTATTTCGCTCCCAAAACAAATCCAAACTATTCTTCTTAATAGAGATAATTTGATAAATTAATAGATTTCTATTAGGTAATGCATATATATCATTTACTAATCCTAAAACTTGATCTAAATTTTTAGTATATTTTAAATATTCAAAAATTACTCTATATACACTACTTTCTAAAAAATCACTTGTAATTGCTTCCATATTTTTTCCTCCCATATAAAAAATACCACCTAAGTAGGCGGTATTTGGTCTCTATTAAAATTTTATATTAATTTCATTTGGATCAAATTCTTCATCTAAGATTCTTACATTGCTTATCCTAACTAAGTGAAATTGGCGCATGTCATCTTTCTCTTCCCAATAGGAAGACACCCACCATTCGTTTTGAAATTTATACAAAGCTAAAGGATAAATTGTTCTAACAGACTCTCCATGTTGTAAATTATAATAAGTAATACACACCTTTTTGTGATACTTCAAAGCTTTACTCAACTTATTATAAGTATCTAATACCAAAGCATCGACAACTAAATTTTTATCAGCAGCTTCACTACCTAAAACATTGATATCTATCTTATCAATAATACCAGATACCTTATTTATATCTTCTTCACTTAAATCCAAACTCTTTAAAATATCCCTATCTTTTTTTCCAAAACTAACTTTCGGTAAATTGACGTCCTGCCTTAAGATATAGCCGCCATAGGGCCCCATAATAGTGTCGTTATAAATGCCTACTTCCTCTAAAAATAATTTATATTCTCTCACCGTCCTCTTTGAAACTTCAAGTCTCTCCGAGAGTTCATCTAAACTATATTTTCTACCATTTTTTAATAGTTCAATCATTACTAATAAATTAGAAAGTTTAGCCATTACTTCACCTCATTTATATGCTCAAAATAATACCTATATTATTATCTTAGATAAGAATGACTGCCCATGTATTCATCTAAATATTCAAGCCAGTCGTACGCTCTCTCTTCTTCGAAATAATTCTTTAAAAAATCTATTATAATTTTAATGCGCACTTTGGCTTCTTTTTTCCCTGCCTCAGTTAACATAAGGGTGGGATAATTAAATAAAACCTCAAATATAAAATTAACTGTACTTGGTGCAGATATTAAGTGATTTTCATAAGAATCCTGTGTTTTGGGAAATACATCTCTTTTAAAAAAAGGACGATCTATCTTTAACCCATATTGAAATACTCTTAAGATACCTATTGCCCCTAAGGCGTCACACATATCAGCATCACTGACAATTTTGCCTTCTAGAGTATTTGCCCTAATTCCCTTTAATGATTTGCTGTAGCCTATGCACTTTAATTGCGAACATACTCTCATTTGCGCATCCTCATCAATACCTAATTTACTCATAACACTTTTGGCATTTATTAAGTTTTCTTGATATTCATCGCCAAACAATTTATAATCATCGACATCATGTAACATCGAAATTAATATCGCCTCATCTGTATTGGCCTTCTCATTTATGGCAAATCTCTTAGCTAAATCTGTTACTCGGTCCACATGATCCATACTATGACCTGTATTATCCTTATTCAATAACTTAGCAACCTCTTCTCTCAATTTATCTATCATTTTATCACCTATAACTCAATTACTTCTAATTCATCGGGAACTATCACATTGCCACTATAGACACTTTGTGCTTCTTTAGTATAAGCATCTTTTCTATTGTCACCTAAATTATCCTCTGTATGATATAAAAGTATCGTCTTAACATGTAACTCTTCCATTATCTTAGCTGCACTTAAGGCCGTTGAATGATTCTTTTCATAAGGATGAAAAATATCAGCTTCCGAATCTAGGCAGAAAGCCTCATGCATTACAAAATCCGCTTCTGATACCATACCATATAGTTCTTTCTTTATAGTCTCATCACCTAAAAACATAATATTCTTATCATTATGGACAAATTTAAAACCAAATTGTTTGGTATCCTTAGCATGTATATCAAAGAAAGTATAATCAACACCACAAATATTATACATATCTCCATCACGTAAAATAATATAGTTAATTACATCATCTAATAAATTAACTAATTTTTTTGGTAACACATATTTTGATATTCCTTTAATAGCCTCATAAACGACATCATTGCAATAGACATTAATCTTTCCACTTATCTCATCATGCATTTTCATAATGCCAATCTTTTTATACATCCAAATAAGACCTAATATATGATCCGTATGACTATGAGATATAAAGATGTCTTTTATATCTTGTAAATTGATATTCGCCATTTTTAATCTTCTTCTAACTTCGCATCCTCCACCAGTATCTACTAAAAAATGACCTATGTCATTACTTATGACAAAACAGGTATTAAAAAAATCTAAAGTTCCTCCTGTACCTGTTCCTAAGAATGTTAATTGCATTATATCTCCTCCTCAAATAGTCGAATCCATCCTAAATCTAACCACAGCTTGATATCTTCATAACAAGCCACCTTTTCACTTGGCATTTTTAATAAAACTAAATCTATATCTTTCTTATCTACTAATTTTAAAGCCAATCCATATGCCAATTCAGCAAAAGTCTCTGATCCAATATATCCCGTAATATCTTTATAATCTTCATTCATTATAAATAAAACTTTAGATAGCTTAATATTGCCATAAAACTCTTCCCGTATTGCTGGATATAATTCTAATTTTTTTGTATCATTGACGATTCTCGGATAATCCATTATTTCATAATCATGTCTTTCAAAATAATTTTTCCAATAATCTAGTTTTTCTTGTAAATTCGCATTACCACAAATAACAACCCTCATAAATTCATCCCTATTCCTTTAAATTTTTCTCATCAAACATCTTCAATTTTTTTATACATTTCAAATGAATTTTTCGAGCTAAAGGAACAATCTCCTCGCTTGCAGCATCTTTAAAATCAATCCATTTAACTCCCATACTCTCACTCTTAGAATACTTTAAAACTTCACTTTCCCTAGCTTCCATTAAATACATTACATCAAAATGGGTATGAAAATGCACATGTTTACCATTCTTAACATGATTTTTAACGACATCATTTTGCAGGGAAAATATCCCCTTCTTTAAAAGTTTTGGATGTACGCCTGCTTCTTCATATACCTCTTTAAAAGCCACTTCTAATAAATTGGAATTTCCATCAGCATGTCCTCCCAAATAAATCCATCCATTATTAATAATATGATAGACAGCCAAGAACTTATCATGTGTTTCATTAACCACAAAAGCTGATGCTGATAAGTGCCCAAAGATATTATTGCGCGTTAAATAATCATCATGCGTTTCAATAAACTTTAACATATATTCTTTTTCATACATTTCCTCTTCGTCTATTGGCTCAAATTTTTTTATTTCTTCTATGATATCCATAGTATCACCTATACAAATTATATCACAAAAAAACCCAATAATTATTGCGTTTTTTCCTTTAATAATAACTTCATGATATTTTCGATTTCTTCTTTATAATCATCCAAACTCTCATAATTTAATATCATCTTTTTACTGTCACTAACTAAAGTATCTCTGTCCAAGACTTTTAGCGTTTCACTTATACTTAAGCCCTTTAAAATAGCCTGAGAAATTATATTATTCAAAAGTGCTTGATAGACGATGAAAGATTTAGATTGAACAAAAAGAGTTGAAAACATATTATAATAATCATCTTCATTCTCATCAATAAATAGAACAATATATTCTTTTAACAGTCCTTGAATTGGTTTAATATATCTATCTTCTATTTCTTTAGACATACCATCATCAGCTAATATCTCTGCTGCCAAATAATCTACCCCATGTTCATCCAAACTTTCAATTACCTCATCTTGAACATCATTAATACTGACAAATAGCTTATCATCCTCTTTTTCATCAGACATATTGTCTTCTCTCTTTTTAGCCATTTTTATTAAATTTTGAAATAATTGCTTAAATAATTTTGTTGCCTCTTCCTCTTCTAATAGTTCACCAAATATTTCATCAATATTTTCCATCATTTCGCCAATTGAATCACGTATAGAATCATATGCCTCATCAAACGACACATCATCAACAATCATCAAATGAATAATCTCGCCTAATACTATGATGTTTGCTGACATTTTTTCGCGTTCTTGTAATTTCTTAAAAGTTTTAGAACTCTTATCTATCTCATTATTTAAAAAATTCTCATATCGCCTATGCATATTTGCTGGCAACTCAATTGGATCCATTTTAGAAATCACACCATATGGAAGTTCTAAAGTAAAATTATATTCTCCACTCTTTGACATAAAAATCCCTCCTTAATAACAAAATTATCCTATCACATTTATTTATATTTATCAATTTATTTTTCTAAAGAGATAAACACATTATGTGAATTCATCAACTGTTTCATATTTTGTTTTTCTTCTAATCTTTTAATTCCTACATAATGTAACATATATTCTGCATAATCCGTATATTCATAAACAGTATCGGCAAATATTTCGACAATTATATCATTGATTTCTTCCATCTCCAAAACACTAAAGGCAAAACTATCGCCCAATACCTCTATCAAAGATTTATAATAGGACATGCCGCTTTGAACTTTATTAACAATGTCTATAATCCCCTTGACTATGTGCAATCTCTTTTCTATATTGGCCTTGACAAACTCTTCCCACCTAGCATAATAGCTATCCGTCAAGAGTTCTTTTCCCCTTTTCAAAAAATATTCTAAAGATGATTCATATTTCATCTTTCTAAAAACATCATCAAACCCCGCTAATTCTCTTTTTTCTAATTCTTCCACTACATCTATGGTATCATAACCCTTATCATCATAAACACTTTGATAGACGATATCCCCAGCACATTTAATGGAAGCAATCGCACCATTTATTGCATAAAAGAGCAAAAAATTTTGTCTATCTACTAATATATATTTATAGTCAACAACCTTAGTTAATACTCCTTCATAAAAATTTAAGGTTCCATCTTTCCAATATTTTATAAAAATATCCTTGTTTGTACACTGTTGTAATTTATCAAACATTTTCCCACCTGAATCCCATCTATACATTTATCATACCACATATTTTAATTCATGGAAATAATGCTACTTCTATTTTTCTAAATTAGTTATAATATAAATTAGTATTATTACAAGAAAAATATTTGCTATTTTTTTTAATTAATGTTAGAATAACCAACAATTAATATGTTATAAGGAGTTTTATATGAAGAAAAAAGAAATAGGAATATTAGTTGTTCTCATCTTAATGATAAGTTTAGTAGTATCAAACATCACTAAGTCAACGATTGAAAGTGCTAATCAAGGAAAAGATATCATCCTAGATGCAACATCTACCATTGGATATTTAAAAGAAAATGACGAAATAATTGTCGATATCGACTTACAAATAAAGGACAATCTATTAGATAAAGTTAATGCTCTTTTATACACTATAGAATATGATAAGAATATCTTTAAACCTCTGACTAAAGATGATTTTAAAATAGAGGGAAACTGGAGTAACCTTGAATTCAATCCAAAAACTAATGAATTATTAGTTATTAATCTTAATAAATTAAATAATCATGAAGACATAATGACTATTACTTTTCACACTCTAGAAAAGATACCCAATATTGAAAAAAGTAGTATAACTATTAGCAATATTAAAAGTGCCAACTGGGAAGAAAAATCAGAAATAAACATAACTAATAAAAATGGCAATACTATAGAAGAAATTATTTTAACTCGTTCAACTGTTTCAACGACTACAAAATCAACGACAAAAACCACTACTATTAAACCGATAATAACCACTTCAAAAACAACCACTAAACTTATATCCACGACATCTTCAACCACTGCCAAAAAAACTACTACATCAACAACGACAAAGAAAACTACTACCCATATTGCTACAAGTAATACGACAAGTAAAGCAATCAACATACCCGTTAAGAAGACGACTAAATATTCTAAAAAAACTACTACAAAGAAAAAGACAACTACAGGCCAAAATACTTCTTCCAATGAAGAAAAGGAAACTTCGACATCTAGAACCACTACTGCTGCTATTAAAGAAAACTTTTTTAATAAGAATAACAATGCTAATAAGAAAGTACTAATAATAAGCCTATTAATACTTGCTCTTCTAATATGTTATGCTATATTAAAATATAAAAGTTATAAAAATATGCAAATATTCTTTATCCTAATAACGACAGGCTTGATGATTTTATCTCCAATTGCTAATGCGTTAACAAATATTAAGGGAGATATTACAAATGATGGGCTTATCACTATAGAAGACATCTCGCAATTATCTAAATATTTGATCCATCTTGAAAATATTATTGATGATAATAACAAAGACATTCTAAATCTTGATGAAGACAACAACTTAACTATTATTGATTTGTCTATATTAATACATCTAATGAACGAAACGAGCCCATCTGAAGATGATTCTAAGACTGCTTATGAAATCATCAAAGAAATACAAATTGGATGGAATCTTGGAAATACCCTTGATAGTACTAACTATAAAAGAGAATATCTAGGAGAAGAAAAAAATATTGAATATTACGAAACTCTCTGGGGTAATCCCAAAACAACTAAGGAAATTATTGATAAAGTAAAAGAGGCAGGATTCTCAAGCATTCGCGTTCCTGTTACTTATTATGATCATATTTTAGCAAATGGCAAGATTGATAATGCATGGTTAAAACGTGTAGAAGAAGTTGTCAATTATGTTTTAGATAATGATCTATACTGTCTTTTGGATATTCATCATGATACGGGCCTCTATGAAGGTGGGTCATGGATAGTTGCCGATACTGGTAAGGTCGAAGAAAATGCCCAAAAAGTTAAAAATCTATGGTTACAAATAGCTGAGTATTTTAAGGATTATGATTATAAATTAATTTTTGAAGGCCTAAATGAAACAGTCGATACTAACCATCAAGGATACAATTGGGATACGGGAACCGAAATTACTTTAAATGTTTTAAAACTAAACCAAGTTTTTGTTGATACTGTAAGAAGTACAGGTGGAAAAAATAAAAATCGCATTCTAGCTGTTACCACATATGGAGGAATAACTGACCAACATAAATTATCTAACTTTACCTTACCGAAAGACACAGTAAAAGATAAAATCTTCCTATCGGTTCATGATTATGCTGAAACCGAAAAAAATATTGATGATATGATGGATAGATTGCAAAAGTATCTTGTAGATAAAAATATTCCCGTCATGATTACTGAATTTGGTACAAAGGCAAATAGTTCTGAAGAACATCGTGCAATAATTGCATCGCATTACGTATCTAATGCTAGACGTCTTGGTATTCCATGCTATTGGTGGGATGATGGTGGTAATTACATAATTTTTGATCGCCGCACACTGACATGGAAATATCCACAAATTAAAAATGTCTTAATAGAATCAAGCAAATAAAAATAGACGAAAGTCTATTTTTATTTATATTCATTAACTACTTTTTCTATTTTATCTATACACCTAGAATAAAATGGATTACTCTTTAATTCATCAAACGATACCCATTTATATCCAGACGCTTCATTTTCATCTATAACTAAATCCTCTTCTCCATCTACTAAAAAGAAGTAGCGAAAATCAAAATGATAATGTGGTGGTAAATTAAATTTCTCATTGCGAGATAAATGATGAATATCTATATCAAAGGGAACCAATTCATCATCACATACATTATACGTTTCTAAATTTTTAAGTCCTGTTTCTTCCATTACTTCTCTTTTAGCTGCCGATAAAGGAGTCGAATCCGTATTGTCAATATGTCCCCCTGGATAGATATAGACTTTAAATTCATCATGAAAAACAACGGCAAAAGTTCTTGTACTTTTAGACATTACAAAGGCACTTGCAACAATATGCCCTTCAAAATTATTCCAATCAGTAATCTTCTCTGATGAATTATTTTTCAAAAATTGCTTTAGCCTGTCCAGTTTATCTTCTTCGCTTTTATTGATTTTTAAATATTTATCTAAAGTGTTCAATATTATCTTTTTCATTCAATCATCTCTATTTAACAATTTCCATTATCTTGCTAATAAATTCGCTTTTTTCATCAGTTGTAAAATATCCTTCAACTTTATCTATATAATTTCCATTTTTAAATAATAGCATACAAGGATATTTACTAAGCTCATATTCTTCTTCAAGCATCTCTGTTGTCTCTACTTTATAAAATAGAGTATCTTTTGGCATATTTTCTGTAATATCTTTTATTGGAATAGATTTAATCAAGCATTCGATATTATCATTATTATATACTTCAATTAATACTATGGAAGAGTTTTTTATCTTTTCTTTTACGTCACTTGCATCTAACATGAAAAATTCTGATAGAGGTGCAGCTCCATAACGATCGACAAATAAATCCTTTATAGTTCGTGGATCATCTTCTATTTCCTTTTGAATTTTCTCATATTCTTCCTCGGATTTGGCAACTCTTATTGCCCCTATTGGACATGCCCTTTCACAAGCTCCACAATTTATGCACTTATCTTCATCTACGACAATTGTCTCTTTTTCGGAATCAAAATACATAGCCCCAGTTGGACATACCTCTATTCCACTACATTCAGGAGCATTATCACATATTTTAAAATTAATTAAAGCTTTCATATTAATTCTCCTTTACATAGACAGTATAGCGGAATATATCATGGAATGTTAAATCAGTTAGCATATTTTCCGTCTCCAAGATATCGGCTATTTGCTTTTGCATAGCCTTCTTTTCCTCTGCATCTTTAGGAACTTTAACCTCTTCCCACCAAACGATCATGTCATCTAAGAATTCTTCACGACTATTATACTTTATTTCATCAACTGCATAATCCTCGATTATTCTCTTATATCCATTATCTCTTAACACTTTATCAATCAACAGATTAGATACTTCCGTTCTAAAAGAATGATCTTCTACTGGATTAAATACTTGATATAACTTACCGCTAATATTTTCAGGAGCAATCTCCGCAAATACCAAAGTATCACTTAAACGCATAGCTTCTTTTAAGATTCTCGTTTTTAACTCTAAATCCATAGAAAACTTTTCTTTGCCGCTTAAATCAAACTCATGAAAACTCGTATTTAATACTACTCCAAAATGTTTATCAGGATAATCTGTCTTAGTTGCATCCATGACTCTTAAGTTGACATTATCATAATCCTTAAGATTAACTACGGCTTGTTTATAAAAATCCTCTGATATATCAATACCCTCAATATGCTTGCAATATTTGGCAAAACTCTTTGTATACTTTCCATCAGAATATCCTTCGTCTAATCCTCTCTCACATGTTAAATATGGAGATAATTCTTCCCACATTTCATCAAAACTTTTCATTACTTCACTCTCATTCCTATTTGTTTTTTCGTCTTAACATTGTAACTGCATTTACTATCTTTCTGACAAATTCATCTACTTCTTCTTCCGTTGTATATTCACTTAAACTAATTCTTATCGGACTATAATTATCCAAATCAGCATTCATTGCTCTTAATACATGTGATGGCTCTGCCTCCCGTGAATTACAAGCCGATCCAGTAGAAACATAGATATTAAATGATTCTAACAAAAACATTAATTCATTGGCATCGACATCTTTAAATGCTACACTAGTTGTATTAGGCATTCTTCTATTTATATCGCCATAAATTAATACTTCATCCAAATTATTTTTAATTTCATTTTCTAATTTATCTCGCAACTTTACCATTTGTTCCGTTGAAGATTGCATATTTTCCTTTAGTCTTTTAACTGCCACTCCCAAGCCAACGATATAGGCAACATTCTCTGTTCCTCCACGTCTATTGTTTTCTTGATGCCCAAATATTAATGGAGTATACAAAATACCATCACGAACATATAATACGCCTATTCCTTTCGGACCATGAATCTTATGCGCAGATATAGAAAGTGTATCACACTTTATCTTGGAAACATCTATATCTATTTTGCCGACTGCTTGTACAGCATCGACATGGAATAATATATTATGTCTGTTTG
>CAJTKV010000015.1:0-13038 GCA_910577075.1 uncultured Bacilli bacterium | reverse complement strand
ATAAATATTGCCAATTTCATTATTTGCCATCATAACAGAGATTAATACAGTATCATCTCTAATCGAGTTCTTTAGCTCTTCTAAATCCATACGTCCATGCTCATCTACAGACAAATAAGTAATATCATATCCCCTAGTTTCTAAATATTTCATTGTTTCTATAACCGAGGCATGTTCCACTTTCGTAGTTATTATATGACGCTTTTTCTCGTTGCTTCTTATGGCACTCATAATTGCTGTAACATTACTTTCACTGGCACAACTAGTAAATATTATCTCCATAGTATTAGAGCCAATCAAATCGGCAACATATCTTCTACTCTCATTTATCTTCTCTTTAACTTTAGTACCCAAGGAATAAAGACTGCTAGGATTGCCAAATTCACTTTTTAGATACGGAAGCATCGCATTAAATACTTCTTCATCAATCTCTGTTGTTGCATTATTATCTAAATATATATCTTTCATTAATTCTCCTATAAGGTGTTTTCACAGGTACCATTAATCGTTCCAATAGTATTGCCTACCCATAAAGCCATTAACCTCTCAATTGATTCCTTCGTATAAAAAGCATAAGGAGCACTCGCTAAAACATTTCCCTCATATTCGGCCATAGTTTTGCCATCATATATTTCAAATGCATAACTTACTATTTTCTCTTTGGCTTTTTCAAGCATCAAATCGTGATTAAAAATTTCTCTTGAATTATTGACAACATTTATAAAATACTGCTTATTCATCATATTAATTAAATCATCAGTTATTAGTTTTTTAGTTTCATTATTAGTACTAAAGGCCGGAAATATAAAATCCGCTGTTTTAAATATTTCTTCTATTTCGACTCTTTTATATTTATTATCCTTTTCGCTTCTATTCCAATAAATAACATTCATTCCTAAGCCATCACACATATCAGCTATTTTCTCACCAATAGTTCCTAAACCTACTAGTCCAACTGTTTTACCTTTTATCTCTGTACCAAGCATCTCATCATCATACTTTGTCGCATAATTATTTCTAATTTGAATGGGAAATTTCTTTGCCAAAGCCATCATCATAAATACCGCATACTCTGCAACTGAAGAAGTCGAGTATTTTGGTGTATTGCTCACAACGACACCATTTTCCCTACAATATTCTAAATCTATCCAATCATAGGCCGTAGTCGCAAGTGCTACTCCTTTTAAATTGGCTATTTTCTTTAAATGTTCTTTATCAATTTTCCACTCATACCAATCCGGATCGACCATAATTACCTTATCACTCTCATCATGAAGATAAGCATAATCTCTGTCATCTCTTATTTCTTCACAGAAGATTACTTCTCCAACACTTTCTAAAGACTTAATTTCTTCTTCTGTAAAACTTGATTTCGTATACATCACATATATTTTCATAACAATTCACCTCATAATATCTAAATTAATTATACTAAATATATTTTAAAACTTCTATATTAATTCAAAAAACAGATATAAAAATCTGTTTTAATCAGTTAAAGATAATTTTTTTACATTAGGTTCTCCTTTTTTATTAGGCGCAAAAGCATCGCGTACTTTCGTAAAACTTAAACTACCCCATAAATTCTTTGTCACTTTCTTATCTGAATGTTCTTCTAGTATATCGAAATAATATGAATCAAGCGGCGCTTCATTGACCCCCGAAAATCCTCTTTCCCCCAAAGCTCTTCTTTTATCAAATTCGCGCATTTTTGCTTCAATCTCTTTTGGGTCTTTAATCAGTTCGCCATAACGACAAGATTCATCTGTACGATAAAATTGAACTTCGGAAGAATACGTCTCACGGAAACCAAATAGCTCACAAAACTGCGAATAGAATTCTGGTGAAAATATTACTTGACGAATTTTTAAAACATCTCCATAAGTTAACTCTTTTCTATAACCTAAATAGGCAAGTAAATCTGCAATATTATATGGATAACTTACAATTAACTCATCGGGATTAGCAACAACATTGGCATCTTCCTTTTTTAATCCATCAGATATATTTAAAATTCTATATGCTGGTGAATTATATAACAAATCATTCATTTTTTTATCTTCATCAGGCACAAATAAAACAGATGGTCTAATTTGTGAAAATCCACTGGGAACTAAATCGCCCTCAGTTAAATTAAATCTTCTTGCATCATCATCATTAATTTTATCAATATATCCCGTTTTAACAATAGTTCCTATATGAATGCTATCTCTATCAATACTGTATTTAATATTTTTCATAACAACCTCCTAAATTTATAGCATATAGTAACACAAATCACTTATATAATCAATATTTGCCTAAATTATCATAGTATATTCCCTTATGCTCATGAACAAAAAGAGGCTTATTTAACTCTCTTGATGCAATCAATTTTTTTTAAGGCATATCATCATTCAAGACATAATACATCCGTGGTGGCATAAAACCCGGAATACTTTCTCTTATTTCCTCTAAACTAATGGGACTTTCAAATAATGCTAATGATTTTATTGGAATAGCATTGACATCCCCCAGTGCAATATATTCATCTACCCTTTTCAAAGTATCCTCGTATTCCAAATAGTTATCGCGCGTTAAATCGAGCCGAATCTTTTTACCCAATATCATTACTCCTACTACTTTTTGAACATTCCCACTCAAGTAAAGATAAGCTTTTGTCTCACAATCACAAAATCTACGACGATATTCATACATCTTTATCCCTTCATATAAAGGACCATATGCCATTGGATGAAAACTTAAAAATATCTCTTTCATACCTACCTATTTACCGCAACAAAATCATAATAATGGCGATGTTTTCCCGATGCTTCTTGATCATATTCTTTCTCATTAAATTTAACTATCTCATAATTGCTTAATAGTTCCAAAACCTCATCTTTAGTGAAGACATTGACATTTTCTAACTGAGAAAAAGAATCTTTTTCGCCAAATAAGTTTCCTGCCAGTATTCCCCTATGAGGTAGGCATTTTTCTATTTTATTCCACACCTCATCAAATTTATCTGGTCGACAAAATGACAATGAAAATGTCGATAACACAGCATCTACTTTGGGAAAATCAAAATCTTCAAAAGCACATCTATTTAAGACCAGATTATCTTCTTTCTTAACTCTTGTATAAAAATATTCCTCATTTAAATCTTTATCTACAGCAATAACTTCCTTGCCCTTCTTGAGAAAATAGATTGTTTCATTTCCACTGCCACATCCTAAGTCCAAAACACTGTGAAAATCCATCTTATTAACTAGATAAACAGCTAGATAATTTGGATTAGTTCTATAATATCTCTTTTGATAATCCTTAAAATCCATCTTTTGCCTCCTATTTTACATATTGCCAAATTTTCTTATACTGTTCTAGTTGTTTTTCTTTACTGATCTGTGCACTTGGATGATAAAGAGGTATTATAAAACAATTATCAATTTCAATAAGAGAATGTTCTAAAATAGCATCTTTAAGTGTTTTAGGTAGCGAAAAATCATAGATATGTGCCAAAGATAAAAGAGGATAATACCCCAAAGTCACGATGACCTTTGGCTTAACAATCTCAATTTGTCGCTTTAAATACTCTGAGCAATTCAATGTACACTCTCGCAATTTAATGTTATCTCCTCGATAATTATTGCCATTTCTTGCACACATAATGGCGTTAGTTATATATATTCTATTTATATAATCAGGATCAATTTCTAACCCATTTAATTCAGCTGATTCTTTTAAATACCTTGTTAACATTCTTTTTGTTAAACTTTTTTCGCATTCCATCAAGTTAAACCACGTTTCAGAATTTTTATTTTCTAAATATTGTTTATTTAATCTTTTCATCTCTTCATAAGGACCCCAGTCTTGACCAATAACCATTATATCGGCATCTAACCTATTATACCAATCTGTCCATATTGAAGGTATGTTTTTGCTCATATCATTTTGTTCATAAATATTGATTAATGAACAATTTTTTTCTCTTTTATACATATTTAAACATCTTTGACATTTTCCCATTTGCCCTATTAATTCGTCAAATTCTCTATTCTTCATAGTCATAATCCCAAAGGCTAAGTTTTCCATTAATTTCTATTGGCTGTATTTTTATGGGATTCTCCATTTTAAATCCATAACCATCCCACTCTGTATCATTAATAACACTGCTATAAACTAGACTATTTTTCTCGCTTAGCATCTTTCTTGCCTCATCGTCAATTTTAATGCAATCAGTTAAATTAACCTTAGCAATGATACAACCGCTTGGATATTCTAAATTTAAATGCTTATATTTTTTCAAAGCCTTCTTATTTACACCTTTTCCAGCATGAATTAAAATCTCGCCACGATATTTCGTTCTCCATGTTCTAAATTCATATTCTTTAATCCCTTCAGCAATTAATGTTGCAAAAGGTTGTTTAATTGTTATTACTTTCATCTTATACTTCCTCTTTTCTTTTTCCTTTTTTACAATGGTCTCCCAAAGGACAATCTAGGCATTTTCCCTTATTGCAAAAAAAGTTACCAACATTCCACAAATACTTATCGACCGTACTAGCACGAATTCCTAATTCATGCCCCTTACTTATTAGAATATCAGATAATAACCTTATATCATTTTCGTTCAAGTTAGGCTTATCGATTATTCCATTTAAATAACTAATCTCCATATCATGCCTATCAATGGGAATAAAATGTAAATCATCTGATGTTTTAATAACCTTAGCATCGACGATCAATCTAATTAACAGTCCACCTGTTTTCTGACCATATCCTCCAATGCTTTTGATAAACGCTTCTAATTCTTCTAAACTCATTACTTCAACAAATTTTTTCAAATCATCAAATTCCGCTAGTTTAGATGATAAATTAATCCATTTGTCTAGTGCCACATTGGGATATCTCGGATGAATATTTTCTCGCATTATTTTAAGCAATTCCTCTTTTTTTAAATTATCACGAACATATGAAGGATTAAATATAAAACTATATTCATGATAAGTATTAATTAGATTATTATGATAAATCTTCGAACGCACCCCATAATCCAAAAGACAAGAATAAAAGACATATATAAGCCACTCATTGCTTCCTAAAGCCAATATGCTAGGTGCATCTACGCTTGCCAGATTATCTTCCTCATCTTTATAATAATTACATAATAAGTTTAAAACCTTAAAAGCCTGTACATCATTCATCGTTATCCACCAACCTAATTATACCATTAAATAATTAGAACATAAATAAAAGATGCCTAAGCATCTTCTAAGTTAAACGAATCGACTTTGATAAAACACGAGCATCTTCCGTAATTTCAAATTTTCCTTCAAATACTCTATCTTGGAATAGATAAGGCGTAAATGCCGCATTTTGATCAAATTGTCTTATCTCTTCCAACTTATCTACCTTTATCCACTCAAGAGTTCCTTCACTTGATTCTTTTAATACTCCCTCATACCCCGATGCCGTATATATGAATATACATCCATCAGTTGTACACGTATAATAAGAGATTCCTTGCAATCTAATGTCTGTTGGTATGACTCCCGTTTCTTCTTTATATTCCCTTAATAGACAATCCAAAGGAGATTCTCCCTTTTCTACCTTGCCACCAGGAGGAGCATATACATTATCCCATTTATTTGTATATTTAAGCATTAAAACGTCATCGCCAACCTTAGTATAACAAGCACAAGATAAATGATGAACTATGCGCTTCTTTTTAAAACTAATTACAACACATCCCAATTCATCGGTTTCCTCTTTGGTATAATATCCACCATTATATGTATCCTCAACGACGTCTGCTACACTGGCATAAGAATCTTTGAAATCCTCTTCAAAATATGTCGCATAACACTCTTACCAATTGGGAAAAACTTCAATATTCGTAATTTCTACCAAAAAATCTTCATCTAAATTGGGAAGTTTTCTAAATCTAATCGTATCTCCTACGCGAAGATTTTTTCTCTTCTCGTCATACAAGCGATAATCTCTTTTCTTTTTTCCGGTCTTTATCTCATTAAAATTTTCCGGAAACAATTTCATTGATATTTCCATATAAACCTCCCTAAATATCTACTATACACATCCTATGATCAAAACATGTATCAACAATCTTGGCATTACTTGAGGACAATCTATCACTCACGAGGATATGATCATAAATTTTATCCCTATAAGTTGCTTCTTTAATCAATTCCTTAGTAACTTTATTAATTTTAGGAAATACGACTTTCATATCTTCTTCATTTAAATCTCCTAAAAGTAACCATTTCTTATCCTTACACTTTAAAAGAATATCCTCTTCAACTTTTTTACAATATTGTCCCCTTTCATTCTTGGCAATATGAAAAGCATAAAAAGGAATTCCATGACCCGTAACAATTCTAACATCGTCAATATCTGTCACAATCATTCCCTTATCAGCAGGGCGATAAGTTTTTCCCTTTTCTTTATTATAATACGTCACATTAGGATTATCAAACATCAAATTTTCCGTATTTTTTAACTCATACTTTGAACAGATAACGACACCAATACTATTATTTTTATCTACATGAGAAATAGACAACTCTAAATGCGCCACATACTTAAGACTCGTATTCCCCTTTATATACTTCTCAATAATTGGAAGATCTTTTGACGCGGTAATCGCCTCTTGTAAACATATGACATCTAATTTTTCATTCTTAATCATATTGACAATATAATCATATGAGGCAATATCTAGAATACCATCTTTATTTCTCTCATCTTCGCCAATATTCCAAGTACCTATTCTCATATATCAATCTCCATTCAATACACTTTCGTCTAAATCTTTAAAGCCATTTCTACTCCACAACCAAAGAGGTGTATGAATATCTATTGGTTTATATTTTGTTCCTTCAAACAATTTATTCCATCTCTCTATTACGATTAATTGAACATCACTTCGACCCATCTCTTCATCACTTATAAGACCTAATCTATGTGTTGCTTTAACGACATGTGTATCTGGAGCAACTGTAAGACATTCAATATTTCTATATTTTCTATCCGTATATTGATAAATAACAAAAAGCCAGTAATTGCAAATCTTTGTACCTGATAGATAAGGGAAACTTGTCTTTTTATCCTTTTGAATAAATTCTCTTATTCTATTTACATCATTGTCAAACATATCAAAAAGTTTCCTTATATCTCCATCAAAAAACTCCACAAAAGTCTGACACAATTTAATCCATATCTCTGTTTGTTTATTTCTCTGTAAGGCAACCCTATATTTTGTTAAGGCATCCATTACTTCCTCAAGTGGTCTTCTTAATACTTCATGTGGATCAAAGACAAAACATGTAGATGGATCCTCATAAGTTTTAAGTGCACTTTCCCATAAAGTATAAGAATTTCTTTGATAATTAAGTGCCATAGGCAAAGTAAAATATAAATAATTTTCTAAGGATTCCTCTTTAAAATGAGGATTGGCATCCTCAGGCATAATCTCTCCACCCAATAAGCCCTTCTTCCACATAGCAATTAGTATCTCAACTTCTCTTAATTTCTCTTCGCGCATAAAATCACCTATATTCATTATATCATTTTTTATGAAAAAAAATAAAAGAATAGATATTCTCTTATTTTAAGTCATTAATTACGCCATTAATTAAATTCAAATCTGAAGGAATAATCCATTTGACATTAGCTTTTTTAAATAATACTAATGGTATAATTGCTCCTGCTCTAGCTCCATCCATCCACTTAGGATTTCCAGGCATTAATTTATATAAGTCCTCCAACGTCATATCATAGAATACTTTCTCCGTTCCCTTAATATAATCCTCTAGACTCAACATATATTTATGAATTCCATCATCAAACAAAGTATTTTCAACTAAATTGAAACCTGTCAGAAGTTCAAATCTCTCTTCTCCACCAGTAAATATTGCTGCGTCATAATCATCATCAATAACTAAATCTTTTAATTTATCTTCCGTAAATCTTTCGGTCTCTTCAACTAAATGTCCGCTAGATGGCTCATTAATTTTAGCAAATTCATTTAATAAATCAGCAACTCCAATAGTCAAATTTTGCGTACCAACTACTTTATCACCGACAAAAGTAACTAATTCAGTTGTCTTACCACCCATATTAATAATTAAAACTTTTTTACCATTATAATCATTTTGCATAGCCTTAGATAGGTAATAATTTTCAATACCATGACTTATAATATTAAAATGTAAATCAAGTTTATCATTAAATATCTTTAACATTTCAATCTTTTTTTCTTTAACTAAATTTCTAAAAATACCCGTAACATATATATTGGTATTCTCATACATTAAGCCATATCTCTCTTTTAAATCGGTAAAATATTTTAAAAGTTCTTCCATATTGGCTTCACTTATACCCTTTTCCGCATCAAAATCATTTTTAAAATAAATAGAATGTTCTTCTAATAAAGTCAAAGTTGAATCATCTTTATACACTTTTATTGTCGAAGAACCTAAATCAATGTAATACTGTATCATAAATACCTCCTAACCTCATTTTATCACTAATAATTGCAAAAAAAAAGAGTAATATTTTCTCTCTTTAACGTAAACTTATCGCTGGATTATTTCCATTACTTACATTTTGAATCTGACGATTTTGAAAAACATTATTGCCAAGCTGAGAATTAATCATCTCTTCCATTTGATTCATTGCATTTCTAAGAATATCAATCTTCTCTTCCGTCAATTTATTTGCCAATGCTATTTTATCAATCGTAACTTGAATCCTATTGATTTCTGATTCTAATTTTTCTTCTTCGCTCATTTCCTTTTCAACTTCCTCAGTAAGTTTATCTATATTCATACCTAAATTGGCTATAAAACATTGATGAAAGATGAGGTCATTAGTCATTGTGAAAAAACACATTATCACGGAATACATTATAATTGGCAGTGTTACAACAAGCCCCAATAATGTGCAAACTATAATACCAATCGCCAGTGATGTTCCCCATAAATAAGTGCGACTAAATTTCTCGCGCTTTTGTTTTTTTTCATTCATCTCATCAATTTTTTTCTTTTTCTTAAAAATAGATGTTCTAAGTTTTTGTCTTTTCGTTAACTTACTGTTTTTACTCGTCTCACATCTAGATTTATTATTCTCGTTATTTTTAATAAATTGCTCACAACCGAGTATTTGACTAGCATAACTGCTAACTGCCTCTTTTAAATTTCTCACTACATTTCTCCCCTTTAATTGCCAAATATTCTAGCATAGTTGCATATAAATGTCAAAATTGGGAAAAGAAAAAAAGGACTTACTTTTCATTTTCCATAAGTAATCCCTTGTAATACTTCCAAGCAAGAACTTTTAAAGTTGCTTGATTAATTAAATCTTCGCTGACATCTTTATCTAAAACACCAGTCTTAATTTCTCTATAAGCTGTATCATAATCTGTAACAATCAATAAATCATTCCCTGCCAAAATAGCCTTAAGATATTTCTTTTCAATATTTTTAGTTGCGCCCATATCCAAATCATCAGTAATAGTTGCCCCGGTAAATCCTAAATTGACTTTTAATAGATTATGAACACCCGAGGATAAAGTTGCTGGATTATCTTCATCAATACTCGTAATAATATTATGACTTATAAGTACTGCTTCTGCACCCATATCTATCCCTTCTTTAAAAGGACGAACATCATTATTTATAATATCATCGTATGTTCTAACATCTCTTGCTTCATTTATATGTGTATCATCATTATTGCCATATCCCGGAAAATGTTTTAAAACATAGGAGACATCTGTCCCTTTACTTGCCTTTATAACAGTAGTTGCATATTTAGCTGTTATCTCTGCATTCTTGCCAATTGTTCTTGGATACATATAGGCTTTTTCATCATCAGCTATGTCAACTACAGGAGCTAAATTAACATTTAACCCCAAATTATATAATATACTGCTCTTAGTTTTTACATCTTTACTTATTGCTTCTAATCCGCCATTTTCATATAGTTCTTTCGACGATTTAAAAGGCTCCGAAACTAAGTTCTTATTGCTACTTATTCTAACTATCTTACCGCCCTCTTCATCGACAGCTGTAATTAGAGGGATGCTTGCCTTCTCTTGTAAAGAATTTATCATCTTTTTGACATCTTCACTTGTTTTATCTTTAAAATCTTTCTCAAAGAATACATAGCCACCAATATCAGAAATATCTTTATCTGGATAGCGAATTAACAATAACTGCTTGATTTTTTGATCAATAGTCATCGTTTCCATTTTTTTACTAGCTTGTTGATAAAACTTAGAAAATATTCCCTCATTATTTTCCTTATCTACATTTTTGTTAACTACTTTATAACTTACTACCTGATTATCTTGCAAATTCTTAAGTTTATCAATCACTCCCATATATTCTAATATAATATGTTCTCCAACACTAATATCTTTATCTTCCATCCTAAAGGTATATATTGCATTATTAGTATCTTGAATAATTAAATTATCCTGATTATAAGAAAGAACTGTTCCCTCTAAAGAATTAAGGGATAGCTTATCAATCTTCTTTATTTTTAAAGTAGCCATAACTCCTATTACAAAGATAACTAAAATAAACGTACCAACCCATATATATTTGCTTTTCATTCAATCACCTATTAAAATATATAAATAATATATAAAAATATGATAAAAATCACACTTCTTTTTGTAAATCAGCAATTAATTTTGCCATCGGAAATTTATTACCAGGACATACTGTTCTCACTACCGGATTTACATCTCTATGTCCTACAATATGTTTATCATCAATGATAAATTCATAATTGTATTTTTCTGATAAATACTTTATTATCTTTTTGATAACCTCTTTTGAACTTTCATATTGCCTATCCGTTAATTCCCCATCCATCGAAACATGTTCAATTGAAAAAGTATAATAATTGGCATTATAATTTCTGCTCTTAACTATTTCATTAGAGGCAAAGCGATAATAGACATCACTGCTAGTATTCAAAGAAGTCCCGTTTGCCCAAGCCGAATCATCTAAACTAACTAACTGAGTTATCTTGCCATCTATGTTAATAATAAAGTGCGCTGAAACTTCTTTAGTTTCATCATAGAAATTCTTAATTGCCTTATCATAACTTGGTGTACTATGAAGAACAATCATATCTGGTATATAGTTTTTTCTTCCTATATATTTATTATGCGAAAATTCTTTTTTTTCAACTTCACTATAATTTATCATTTCATTCTTCAAATTAATTAGAATCTTTCTATAGTTTCCTTTATCTACATCAATATCTAATTTATTCAAATATTCTTTTACCCAGCTAAATAAAACATTATTGAATTTATCCAAAACTATAAAATAATGATATAAACATAAAAAATAGTAATTCTTATTAGTACGAGATTTTTCTATAAGTTTAAATATCTCTTCTTCTTCTAAGTCACGATTATCAAATAAACAATAATAGACATCTCGCTCATTTCCTAATGCTAAGATTTTATCTATAAAACTTCTCTTATCAATACCACCAATTGAACGCATAAAAAAGGAGATATATCTTAAATTATCGGTTTTTAAAATTTCTTCTCCCAATAAGACTTTATCAGCATCTTTAACAAAATAAGCCATTAAAAATAGAAGTCGCGCATCTTTCGTCTCTATAGCCTTTTTTAATACTTCATTATAAAAATCTATCGGCATATTATCTTTTAAATCTATAATCTTATCTATCATTTTATCTTTCCTATAAAATACTTTCTAATGCCTTTTCAACATCATACCAATTGTACACACGGATTATCCCCTTCTCAGCTAATTCCTCGTCACTTATATCTCTATTATGCCAAGCATCATATAATAATTTTATTTTACCATCAGTCAAATTATTAATCTTGTCATCTATTCTTACATCAAAATGTAAAATGGATTTATCCGTTGTAAAAACATATTTTTCTGGCTCAATAAAAGGCAGTTTTTCTTTCAAATAATAATATTTATTACTTAAATTATTCCCACTTATGTCTATTGTATCCTTCCATAAATATGAGGTAACAATATATACATTGTGTTTTTTATTTAATTTTTTCATCACTTCATAGCAATGCTCATATATTTCATCACCTTCATAAAAATTTTTGTTCTTAACACTTTCCCAAAATTCTACTGCACGATCCCCAAGCAATTCCTGTAAGTAATATGTTTTAACATTATTAATATCTATCTTTTCTCCTAAAAATTCACATATTAAATCAAAGAAAATATTGCCAGTAATAACGTCATCCATATCCACCATAATATTCATTATTGCAATCCATCCCTCAAGGTATATTTATGAATATCATTCATATCGCCGTGTTGTTCATAATTTAATTCATCTAATCCCTTTTGTAAATATGTATACACCAAATCAAATACCGTAACTAAATCAGAATCTTTATGAGGTTCTAAACTATATAATTTATTTCCCCTTATTGTTAAATATGGATTTTCAATAGCATCTTCATCTTCTGATAGACGCCAATCAGGAGCAAATTTTTGAATTTCTTCAATTAAACCCATTATATAAAATATTATAGAGCTCAAAACCTGATCAACATCTTCGGGATTTAATGCATCTTTTAAATACTGAATTAGACCTTTGACATCTAATTCATCCAAATCATGTCCGACTACTTTAATCATTTTAATAATCTTCACTAAATATTCTCTCAATACTTCATCTATTGCTTCCCTTTTTTCCTTTAATTCCAATAAAAAATATCCTTTATCATTCAATTTTCCATTGTTATAAACATAAATATCTCGCGTTAAATTTTTCATCAATTATTCTCCTTTATACTTTTCGTCTTTTACTATTCTATCGTATTTAATTATAGGTCTTATAGTTTATCTGTCCTATCGTGATATGATCAATATCCCAAGTAAGATCTTTCATAGCAACTCCTAAAATACTTCCAATATAATACCACATTTAGAAGAATAATACAAAAAGCAATCGCTTTGTTAATTTAAATGTGAAGTGCAACAAAGTTGCATTGAAAAAGACATATGA
>CAJTKV010000014.1:7367-41585 GCA_910577075.1 uncultured Bacilli bacterium | reverse complement strand
GCTGGGGATGTAGTTACTGTTTGTATGCCAAATACTCCAGAAGCTTTAATTGCCGTTTATGCGATTAATAAAATAGGTGCTATTGCCAATATGGTACATCCGCTTTCGGCCGAAGAGGAGATTAAGCAAAGTCTTACATCAACTAAGAGTAAACTTTTATTTATGATTGATCTATATTATAACAAAATAGAAAATATTATAGCAGATACGAGTGTTGAACGCGTTATTTATGTATCAGCCTCTGATTCGATGAATCCTTTTTTAGGATTGGCCTACAAAGTAAGTCAGATTGGCAAGTTTAAGAGACACCCTAATAATCGCCAACATATTAGTTACTCCAAGTTTAAGCGTTTGAGTAATTTTGAAAAGTTAGGTCCTTATGAGCGTTTTGGAGCGAATACACCAGCGGTAATTATCCATAGTGGAGGGACAAGTGGAACGCCTAAAAATGTCGTTATCCAAAATCGGGCTTTTTATTTAGGTGCTAGACAAACTGGTAAGATATGTCTTAATTTGCAACCGGGAGATTGTTGTTTAGCTATTATGCCGAACTTTCATGGCTTTGGGTTGTCCGTTTGTATGCATACGCCTTTGACTTTGGGATGTTATACGATAATGATACCGACTTTTGATTCCAAAAAGTTTGATACGCTATTTAAGAAGACTAAGCCAACGGTTGTCTTAGGTGTTCCAACACTTTTTGAGGCTCTCATCAATTGTCATAATGAACGTCATTTAGATTTGTCACATTTAAAATATCTAATAAGTGGAGGAGATTTGCTTCCAAAATCTTTAGAAGAGCGAGTAAATGAATATATGCAGGAACATAATTCTAAGGCTCGTATAACACAAGGGTATGGGCTTTCTGAGGCTTTAGCTGCTGTAACACTTGCACATGATGATGTTAATAAAAGCGGATCAATTGGCATTCCTTTACCGGGAAATCATGTTAAGATAATCGATCCGGCAACTCGCAAGACTTTGCCATCAGGAAAAACCGGAGAAATAGTTATTCACAGTAAGGCCTTTATGATGGGGTATTTGAATGATGATAAAGAGACGAATACAGCACTACAAATACACGATGATGGACATATATGGTTACATACAGGAGATTTAGGATATATGGATGAGGATGGCTTCATCTTTTATCAAGGAAGGGCCAAACGCATGATTATATCGAGCGGATATAATGTCTATCCTTCGCATGTTGAAGAGGTAATCGAGGCACATCCCGCAGTTTTACAATGTACAGTTGTGGGTATCCCTCATCCTTATAAGCAAGAAGTCGTTAAGGCATTCATCGTTTTAAAAGATGGATATCATACTCTATTTGTCAAATCAGATATAAAGGAATATTGCAAGAAAAATTTGGCAAAATACATGGTTCCTTATCAATATGTTTATCGTAAAAAACTTCCTAAAACGAAGTTAGGCAAGGTAGATTTTAAGGCTTTACAAAGCGATAATGGAGGTAGTGATGATGAGTAAGAAACCAATTCTTTATCGCCTTGGAGTTTTTCTTCTTGGACCAATTTTTAAGCTTTACTATAATCCTAAAATTATTGGAGCAGAGAATATTCCCGATGATGGACCTATTTTAATTGTAGGAAATCACATTCATCTATATGATCAGTGTCATGCTTTAATATCGACTAAGCGCTTTATAACCTATATGGCTAAGAAAGAATATTTTGATTCTAAGAAGACGGCATGGTTTTTTAAAAGTGTTGGCTGTATACCTGTTGATCGCTCAAAAAAGGATGAACATGCTACTGAATCAGCTTTAGATGTTTTAAAAAATGGTGGAGCTGTTGGATTATTTCCCGAAGGAACACGCAATAAAACGGATTTATTTTTACAACCATTCAAATTTGGGGCCGTATCAATGGCTAAAAAGACTGATGCCTATTTAGTTCCCTTTGGCATAACTGGCGATTATAAATTTCGTAGCAAAAATTTAGTTGTTCGCTTTGGTACACCATTTAAAGTGGGAGATATGGACTTAGAAGAGGTCAATGATAAATTATTTAAAACGGTTGAGGGTTTAATGAAGGAGAATTTAAAGTAGATTAATAAATCTATTATTATTCTCTTTTTTAATTGTGATATAATAAGAAAAAGGAGGAGTTTTATATGAAAAATAAAAGATTAATAATATTATCTGTGCTTGCCATATTTTTTGCCAGCTTTCTATTTGCTCTTTCGCTTTTGGAAAAAGATATTAATCTAAAACTTGATATAGAAAAGAAAGAGGAGAAGAAAGAGGAAGTAATAAAAAAGGATTTTAAAATTGAATTAGAAAAAAGTAAATGTAATACTAAATGGAAGACAATATATGAGTATGGTGATGGAAAGAAGATAAAATCCAAGTGTGGGGAAGTATATTATATTGATGAAAATTCAAATAAAATAACTTTGAAGGAAGCTTTGGATAAAGAATATATTATTATTAAAGATATAACGGATAATATGGAGGTTATTTGGGGAACGTTTGATGGCGGATCAACATTATATGGCTATGATAAAGAAACCTCAACTATTTCTGAAAATAGCTTTAATTTGGAAATATGTAGGGCTATTTCAGGAAACAAGAATATATTCTTTATTTCTACAAAAGATAAAGAATATTACTGTAATTAGCATAATAGTTTTCGTGTCTTATATAAGAGAGAGCATTGATGCTTTCTCTTAATTTATTATATTATTAGCACTTAAATGTTGACAGTGCTAATAATAAGTGGTATATATAAAGTATGAGTTTTAGCTCATATAAATGATTGTTTTTAAAAGATTATTTATTTAATAAGGAGGATATATAATGGCTAAAAAACAATTTAAAGCAGAATCAAAAAAATTAATGGATTTAATGATTAATTCCATCTATACAAATAAGGAGATATTCTTGCGAGAATTAATTTCCAATGCGAGTGATGCAATCGATAAACTACATTATAAATCACTTACAGATGACAAAATAAAGGTTAAAAAGAGTGATTTTTGCATAAGTGTAAGTATTGATGAACAGGCAAGAACTTTGACTATATCAGATAATGGTATTGGTATGACAGCAGAAGAACTTGAAAATAATTTAGGTACTATTGCTAAGTCTGGTTCATCTTTATTTAAAGAGGAAAATAAGCATAAAAAAGATATCGATATAATAGGTCAATTTGGCGTTGGTTTTTATTCATCATTTATGGTAGCTGATAAAATAGAAGTGATTTCTAAGGCCTATGGAAGTGATGAAGCTAATAAGTGGGAGTCAACGGGAATAGATGGCTACAGTGTTACAAAATGTGAAAAAGAAAATTATGGAACGGATATTATTCTTACTATTAAGGAAGATACAGAGGATGTTGATTACTCGGAATTCTTACATGATCATTCCTTAGAGCAATTAATTAAAAAATATTCAAATTATATTACTTATCCAATTAAGATGACTTTATCGCATCGTGAATTAAAAAAGGGAAGTAAAGATGAATATGAAGATGTCTTTGAGGAAGAGACAGTAAACGATATGGTTCCTCTATGGAAGCGCAATAAGAGTAAGATAAAAGAGGGAGAATATAATACCTTTTATTCTGATAAATTCTTTGATTATGAAGAACCAATAAGTGTTATTCATACTTCAGCTGAAGGTTTAGTAAGTTATAATTCCTTACTATTTATACCATCACATGCCCCATATGATTATTATACTAAGAATTATGAAAAGGGTCTTCAACTCTATTCAAATGGCGTATTAATCATGGAAAAGTGCAAAGAATTAATACCTGATTACTTTAGTTTTGTCAAAGGTGTTGTCGATTCACCAGATTTATCTTTGAATATTTCAAGAGAAATTCTTCAACAGGATAAAAGTCTAAAGACTATTGCTAAATCCCTTGAAGGTAAAATAATAAAAGAATTAGAAACTTTAATGGATGAAAATCGCGAAAAATATGAGAAATTCTTTGAAGCGTTTGGCAGTCAGTTAAAGTTTGGAGTTTATGATAATTTTGGCGTAAATAAAGAGAAATTACAAGATTTGTTAATTTTTACATCTTCTAAAGATAAGAAAAAGATTTCTCTAGCAGAATATGTCGACAAAATGGATGAAAAACAAGATAGTATCTACTATGTATGTGGCGAAACAGTTGATAAAATTGATTTACTTCCGCAAGTTGAAACGTTTAAGGATAAAGATTTGAATATTCTTTATTGTACGGATTATATGGATGAATTTGTCTTACAAACAGTCGGAACATACAAGGATAAGAAGATGGTTAATATTGCCAAAGAAAATATTGATTTAAGTGATGATGACGAGAAAGAAAAATTGAAGAAGAAAAATGAAGATATGAAAGATATGCTCGATATTATGAAAGAAGCTATCGGCGATATTTCAGAGGTAAGATTTACTAATCGCTTGAAAACGCATCCGGTATGTCTAGTAAGCTCAGGAGATATTACTATTGAGATGGAAAAAGTTATTAATGCTATGCCAACAGATGAACATATCAACGCTACTAAAGTTTTAGAGATTAATGAAAACCATAAAATTGTCGATAAACTTAGTGAGTTATATAAAAAAGATAAAGAAGCATTAAAGAATTACAGTAAAATATTATATGCGCAAGCGCGTTTAATAGAAGGCTTACCAATTGATAATCCAACAGAACTTTCTAATCTCATATGCGATGAATTAGCTTAAAAGTATCCTAAATGGATGCTTTTTTTCGCGATTAATGATATACTAGCAGAAAAAATGAATATAATAGTTATTTTTAACGAGGTGAAAAATGATACTAAATGTCAGTGGAAGAACAGATATTGTGGCTTTTTATACAAAATGGTTTATGAAGAGGTTAGAGGAAGGCTATGTTGATGTTCGCAATCCCTTTAATAAACACTTAATAAGTCGCATATTTTTTGAAGATGTTGATGGCTTTCTTTTTTGTACAAAAAATCCCATGCCCATTATTCCATATTTGGCAAAAATAAATAAACCAATTATTTTTCAAATTACACTTACACCTTATAAGAAAAATATTGAGCCAAATGTTCCCGATAAAAAAGAAGTTATAGAAGCTATAAAGCAAATATCTAATATTATTGGAGTTGATAATTTATATATCCGTTATGATCCCATACTGGTAAATGAAGAATATTCTATAGATTATCATAAAAGAGCTTTTGCTAAGTTAACGGAAATATTAGATGGATATGTGAAACATTTTATCATCTCTTTTATTGATGATTACAAGAATGTTCGTAAAAACGTGCGATATTTGAAATGTCGAGAATTAAATGAAAATGACTATAGAGAAATAGGTGTATCATTTAGTAGTTTGGCTAGAAGTCACAATATGACAGTTCAAACGTGTTTTGAAGATGAGAACTTAGTGGAGTATGGTTTTATTAAAGGAGAATGTCTGTCTAGGGAAATGGCCTATAATCTAACTGGTAAAAATTATCCACGTTGGCGTGCTAGAAAAGAAGGAAAATGTGAATGCGTTCAAATGGTCGATATAGGAGATTATAATTCCTGTAGACATTTTTGCAAATATTGTTATGCCAATTATGATGAGACTCGCGTCAATGAAAATTATATTAAACATGATGATAACTCTTCTTTACTTATTGGTGTAGTAGGTGAAGATGATATTATTAAAAGAAGACAAAAATAAGACTTGCCTTATTAAGCAAGTCCTTTTTTATTTTCATCAATATGCGCTAGAACTTTGGGTAAATCACTAATGAATTGACAAAATGATCCAGAGTGTTTTTGGTCAATTGAGGCTTTCCACAAAGTTAAATCTTGGCAATTATGTTTGTTGTCTTCATATAAAGTATAATTGGTACTAATAAAAATTAGATATTCGCGATATAAATCGGAAGTTGGCTTTATGTAATGTTCACCACGAATAAATTCTAATAAAGCATTCTCTAATACTTCTGTAGGCAAAACTCTTTTTTCATTACATGTATTGTACCAATAATCTTTGATACCTTCGACAAATTCATAGATAGAAGCCTCTTCTTTATCACAAGGGAAGTAAAAAGCGTTGATGTCAGTTGATACACCTGCCGGTATAAATGGTACCATAAGAGAGTAATAGTAGCTATACCAGTCACGATATTTTAAGAAAGGTTTTGCTTTTTTCTTTTCGGATTCTACTGTATTTTTCTTATAATCTTGATAAGCTTCATCAGCATTTAAATTGATTACTTTTTCGATAGATGGCATAAATAATTTATAATAGACGTCTTTGGGCCAAACTCCCATGAAAGTAACGTCATAGACATAGTCGCCTTTTTCAATCCATGAATGGGGAAAATCTCCATTATTGAAGGCATTGAGAGAGCCTTCACAAAGTTTAAAGTTTTGTCCTTCCATAGAGAGGGCAAGATATCTTGAAAAACGAAAACACTTACCAATACTATAAGAAGAGTTTAAACTATCCAAATAATTAGCTTCTATTTCTCTATTGGTCGCATCGCGATGAGTATTTAAATAAGATAAAATATCAGCATCAAATGGTAGTACTATTGCGCCGTTAACATACTCATTAATCTTTTTATAAATGTCCATGTCCTCGCGAACATGAAGATTCATTAATTCACTATAACTATATAACATAAAAATACCCCTTTAAATGTTAGATAATATACCATATTGTGCCAATTTTAGCAAATTTTTGTTATAATATTTATGGGAGTGATAAGTTATATGAGCAAATTATCCAAAATACGAACTTTAATAATGGGACTTTTACTAATTATCTTTGCTATTTTTGTTATTTTTTCGGTTATAAGAGAATTTCATTTTAATGATCAGAGCCATAAAGATAAAATATATGAACAGGTTAGAGAATATTTGATTGATAATAACCCGGTTATGGAAAAGGATGTGGAACAAGCCAAGACTTTTGTCGATATTGAGCAACTTGGTATTAAGGGAAAATATAAAAAATCTTTTGTATATGTGTATGCTTTGATAAAAAAATATTACATTAAAGATGGAAGATTGGTAGAGGGTGAAAATATTTATATGCCTTATTCTTTTGTCTATGAAAGAGGAAATATAACTAAACAGTTGAAGCCAAAAAGTCTTAATGATGATGATTTAACACAAATATTTCCGCCAAGTATTTATAATCAAATTAGCTATATTGATACATTTGATGAGAGTGATATTAATAAGCAAATAGAGGATTATTATTCTTCCTTTTTATCACAGCAAGAATATTATAAATTTACAGGGGATTGGCATCTTAAAAGAGCTACTATTAAGGGAAAAGATGTGGCACTATCGGAAATATTTGGTACGGGAATTCAGTATGGCGGTAAAATAACTTTGTCAAAATTAGGGAAATATAATGAATTTTTAGCTATTTCGGATACGAAGGATGGTTCTCAAGGTTCTTATGAACTAAAAAATGATGAGATAACTTTAAAAGATTCCACGGGAGAAAGAAAAATTTTAAAATATAATAAAAAGACAAAAGAACTTTCTGAACAATTTGATAAGGATACGATACTTTACTTTGCAAAAGAGGAATAGATTATTGATTACAGAAAATTTTTTTGTGGTATAATATGTAGCTAACAAAAAAGGAGTTTTTGGAATGGGGTATTTTAAGGATTATAAACATCAAAAAGATATAATTGTCTTTAGAAATTATATTAAAGATCATTCTGATGACTTGGATATTATTCGTAAAAAGATGAATGAACTATACGATTATATGAAAGAATTTGCGCCTTCATATGCCGATAAAGAAGGATATATTAACTATGATTATCGTTTTTTTGTTGTTTTATTAAATAGAATAGAAAATGCATTACCCTTACATTTTATTTTAAACAATGCCCCTGATTTTGATTTTAATAGGAAATATGAACATATAAATAATGATAGTATTTCTGCTTTTGGTGAAAAGGAAATAATGGAATATATTGTTCATCGCGGTAGATGTTTCATGGCAGCGTATTTTTCTACTAATCACAATGAAGAAAAAGTAGATATTGGAAAACAAGATCTTTTGCAATTTTGCAATATATCTGCTGGCAATGTGAAATTTATTGTTGGGGCTTTACGTTTGGAATCTCTCAATGTGACTATCAATCCTGCCTTTTATTCCAAGGTAAATCTCTATGAAGAGGGTAATAACCATGCATTCACGCTTGTTAAGATAGGAAGTAAACAGTATATTGTTGATTTAACTTATTCACAGTTCTTTCAATTGCGAAATAATAATTATAATCGCATAGGAATTCCCGTTCTTGGCGGGTGTGGTCCGGGATTTTATATGACTTTAACAGAGGAGAGAAGAGAATTTGCGGAAAAATTAATGAAATATGGCTATGTCGAAGCAACTGATGCGAATATTAAATTATACTTTGATGGTTTTGCTATGTCTTACCGCAATGGTCTATATTATGAGGATACCGAAGAGATTATCTATGAAACTTCGTATACTGCTCAGGATTATATGAATTTTATTACGGGTGTTGATAGTCAAGTTAAGCATGAAAAAATAGAATATTTAGGGCGTCAAAAGAAAATATTGAGAAATCCTCATAAATCTTTTGCACCAAATAATAATGGAAGATAAATTAATTAGTTTTTAGTTTATCTTTTATTATGCTATAATTAACTTACTAATAAATTAAGGAGTAGTAATATGCCAATAGAAACATTAAAAAATATAAGAGAATTTAAGGGAAATAGTTTAATTGCTTTAGATGAAGATTATGTCGTATTTGATATTGAAACGACGGGACTTGATTCGCGATGTGATGAAATAATTGAAATTTCGGGAGTAAAGGTAAAAAATGATGAAATAATTGATACCTTTTCTTCACTTATAAAACCCATTAATCCCATCAGTTCCTTTATTACAGAACTTACGGGAATAACTAACGAAATGGTGGCATCGGCACCAAGTGTTGATATTGTCTTGCCAAAATTTATGGAATTTATCGGTGATAGTATTTTAATTGGTCACAATGTCAATTTTGATATTAATTTTGTCTATGATTCTTTAGAAAATATGGGTTATTCTAAGAAACTAACGAATAATTTTATCGATACAATGCGAATAAGCCGCTATCTATTAAAGAATCTTGCGCATCATCGTCTAATGGATTTAGCAAATTTTTATCATATTAGTTATGAGGGCGCGCACCGCAGTTTAACTGATTCTAAGATTACTTATGAAGTTTATCTAAAATTAAAAGAGCAGATAATAAACGAATTTGGCAATAAAGAGGAATTTATGCGTTATAATACTTCCAAAAATTATGGAGTTAAGGCAAGTTTAATTACGCCAACGGTCGATAAGTTTGATGAAAATCATCCTTTGTGGCATCAATATGTGGCAATTACGGGAGTTCTTGCGAATATGACTCGCAAAGAAGCTATGCAGAGTATTGTCGATGTTGGGGGGTATGTTGAAGATACTGTTACAAACCGAACTAATTATTTAGTCCTAGGAAATAATGATTATAATTATATTTTAAAGGGCAAAAAGAGCAGTAAACTTAAAAAAGCAGAAACTATGAAACTCGAAGGGTTTCCCATTGAAATAATATCGGAAAGGGTATTTTATGAAATGTTAAATCAGGAGTAAAAAAACTTGACCTTCCCCTTAGGTTATAGGTTATTATCAAAGGAGAAAGGAGGAAATCATGTTTATCAATGAGGTTTGTCATGTTGTGGGATTAACGAAAAAAAGCATTCGCTTCTATGAAGAGAACGGTCTATTAAATCCCAAAAGAAATAGCGAAAATGACTATCGAGTCTATACGACAGAAGATATCGAAAAACTTAAGAAAATTAAATTTTTAAGGGAACTTAATGTTTCTATACGCGAAATAAAAATGCTAGAAGATGGTTCTTTAAATCTAGAAAGCGTTATGAATGAGCGAATGCAAAAAATAAGCGAAGAAGAAGCAAAGTTTTTAAAGGTAAAGAAAATGTGTAAGGACATAATTGATAGTAAAGAAACGTATGAGAGTATCGATATAACTAATTATTTTCATAGGATGAATACTTTAAACAAGGAGGGATTTACCATGCGTGAGGGCATTAATGACAAAACTAAAAAAATTATGGGTGCAGTGACATCAAGTCTTATATTTTCGGCACTATTTATCTTTTTGGTTATAATGATCACTTATTTTCAACTAACAGAAGATGAGAAGATGCCGTGGTTTATATACTTTTTTATAATTGCTATATTGGCCACACCAATTTTGGGTATTATTGGAAATTTAATTGCTAGAATAAAAGAAATAAACGGAGGAGAAGAAGATGAAGCTAGTAAATATTGATTATATACCAGGGTATGAAATAACGGAAGCCTTAGGTATTGTTAAAGGACAAATTGTCCAATCAAAAAATCTTGGCCGTGATTTTATGGCGGGAATGAAAACTATTGTGGGAGGAGAGATAAAGGGATATACCGATATGATTGCGGTTGCTCGTCAAATAGCTACGAAGAGAATGGTAGATGATGCCAATAATTTAGGAGCAGATGCCATTATTAATGTGCGATATGGTTCATCATCTGTAATGAATGGGGCAGCCGAGATAATTGCCTATGGCACAGCGGTAAAAATAAAAGAAAAAAAGAAGTAAAAAAAACATCTCTAATCGATGTTTAAATATTTTAAAATTTTAGGACGAATGTGGTTAGAATAGTAATTTAAGATAACCTGTTCGTCTTCTTTTGTTTTATCAACGGCGCTTTCTCCTAAAAGACACTTTGATTCCCAAGTTTTGGAAGAGAAACCGCGTTTAAGTAACTCTGTTATCAATAATTTATCATCGGCAAGATCTAAAACGGGAAATAAAACAGACATTCCTAATCTAGAGGCAATCTCTTGGATATGAGGGATAAATGTCTCTTGTTCTATAAAGAATTTTTGACTGATTCTTGCTCCCTCGGCAATAATTTTGAAATTGTTTGATTTGGCGATTTCAAAGGCTTTGGCATACATGGCCATGCGACAAGAAAGACACCTTATTTCCGATGTAAGCAAGGGATTAGCTTTTTCTTCTCCCCAACATGCAAAAAAACGTTGGAATAAAGTTTTTATATCGACATCGCTATACTCATAGGGGAAAATGTATCCATCAAAATTATAGAAAGTTTTTTGAAATGTTAAGAAGGGTTTGTCACTGTCGCGCATGACACCATTATTAAAGTGAATGAAATAGGAATTATATCCTTTTTCTTTGAGTAAAATGGCTGCAAGAGTACTGTCTTTACCGCCCGAATAGAGCAATAAAACATCATTCTTTTTTCTTTTTTGGTTATTGATTTTTAAGACGTTTATAAGTTTATCATTACACGTCTCTACACCAGAGAAACTTTTTAGTGCATCTTCATCATCCTGATGATAGTCACTCATTGTAATCTGTGTATTCTTTATCTCTTCTTGTTTTTTCCAAAGTAAACTTTTGGGTAATTTTTCTATAAATTTCAAAAACTCTATCTTATTCTCATAAGTAAAGTCACTCAAGACCTCATCTAAAGAGTAAAAATAAGTATCTTTGTCAACTTGAATTAGGACTTCTGGAAAAAAGAATTGTTCGTTTAATTCATTCCAAAAGGAAAAATCTCCTTTGACGCTTGTTCCATAATTATCATCCATTATTCCTGCGGTCAAAAGTGTTAAAAAAATGCTTATGTTGGCAAAATCACTATTATTTGTGAAATAATGTGGAACATGGATAAAGTCGATTTCATTTCGATTTTTTTCACAAAGCAATTTATTTTCATATAGAATAATTAAATTCACAAAACCACCTCTAATAAATTTATTATAACATAATAAGAAAAGATGATATAATAAATTAATAAGGAGAGTGTGCTATGTCAGAAAAAATATTAATAAAGGCTAATAAAGAAAGCAATTTGTTAGATGCTTTGGTCTATTTTATGGAAACGGAAAAAATGGATTATATTGTATCAAACTCTTTAGAGGAAGACGATATTGCGAATATTATTTATATAGATGATGAGTGTGAAGAAATTAATTCTAACGTTCCAATAATATTTATCAGTGGCAAAAAACGTATTGTTAAGACGAATGATCAGGTAATTAATTATATTGTTACTAATTTAATAAATGAAAGTGTTGATTATACAGAAATTCAAAAGGAGTATCTATTTAAAAAGGGAATATATAATATCTTTTTGCATAATGTAAGTGATTTGTTAAAAAATGATTACAACTATAATGGAATGATTATTGACTTAACAGAAATTAAAACAGCTCCATATAACTGGGTATTTAATTTTGACTCTATTGCTGAAACTTATGCTTGGTTATCTAAAATGAATAGAATGCAATCAGATAGTTTTGTTAGAAAAAGCGTTAATTTTTATGATGCTAAAGTATACAATGATTCGATTAAAGAAATTAATTATCTTACGGACAAAATTATAGATATTAAGGATAAAAAGAAATCAATTGATATATTCATTCTCAATCCTGAAGAACTTGCAAAATTAAAGGAAAATTATTTCTTTAAAGTTTTGCTACAAAATATATCAGATACGTATCAAATATATTTAGTAGATAAGGATAAGTTTGCAAAAGAAGAACCAAGTATTTATGAAGCCTTTTTAGATGGCATGACAATTTATGAAGATTGTATCTATCGCGATACATATAAAGATGAAATTTCTTTGGGATTTGTCGATTGTACGAGAGAAACTTATGATAAATACTGTGAATTATTTGATTACACGATTAGAAAATATGGCGTTTTAATGAGTAAGGATGGTGAATAGAATGGATTTTAATGATAAAGTAGTTTTAGTAACCGGTTCATCAAGGGGAATTGGAAGGAGCATAGCTGTGCGTTTTGCGGCGGCAGGGGCAAATGTCATTATTAATTATCGCAGCAATAAAAATGAAGCGGAAACAATAACTGAAATTATTGCCTCTTATGGCAAAGATCCCATTTGTATAAAGGCCAATGTTGCCGATGAAGAAGAAGTTAAAAAAATGGTTGATAAGATTATGAAGCACTATGGTCATATTGATGTCTTAGTTAATAATGCGGGTATAGCTATCGATGCGGAATTTGAAGATCGCAAGGTGGAAGATTGGAAATCAACTCTTGATACGAACTTAATTGGTGTTTTTTTGGTATCTAAGTATGTTGGTGAACATATGAAAGAAAGAGGCTATGGCAAAATCGTCAATATATCTTCGACAAATGGGCTTGATACGACATATACTTATAGTGTTGATTACGATGCTTCTAAAGCGGCATTAATTAATTTAACGAAAAATTTAGCTATTCAATATGCTCCAAATATCAATGTCAATGCCGTTGCACCGGGATGGGTAGATACAGAGATGAATAGCGAATTACCGAAGGAATATTTGAAGGAAGAAAAAGATAAAATATTATTGCGTCGTTTTGCGGAGCCGGAGGAAATTGCCGATGTCGTTCTTTTCTTAGCTAGTGATAAAGCACGCTATATTGATGGCGAAACAATTCGCGTCGATGGGGGAATTAAACTAATTTAATATCATAGATTATGGGGGATAAAAATGATTGATTTACATATGCATACAACTTGTTCAGATGGTATAAAATCGCCACGAGAATTAGTTGACTTCTTAAATGAAAAAGATATAAAAATAGCATCCATAACTGATCATAATAATGTCGATGCTCATGTGGAGTATGAAAGCGAAGGTTATGAAAAATATTATGATGGTATTATGATTAGGGGAACCGAATTACAAACTATTTATCAAGATTATATAATTGAAATACTTGTATATAATTATGATTTGAAGAGTTTTAAAGAATATGTCGATTATACGCGCAAGTGTTTTTGGGATTTTCATAAAAGTGCTTATCAAGAATTACTCGCTAAAGCTCGCGAGATGGGGCTTAGTTATAGGGAAAATGATCGTCCTTTAGGAGATTCATATTATTGCAATATGAAATTTCAAGATGCTATAGCTGCTTGTTATGAAGAAAATAAACATATCGTCTCCGATAGAGTTTTAAAGGATCTCGTGTACTTTTATCGCTATGAATTTCAAAGTCCAGATGGAATGTTTCATATTGATGCAAAGAAAGGCTTTCCACCATTAGAAGAAGTTTTGCAAGCAACTGCATATTCGAAAGGCGTTACGAGTCTTGCTCATATTGATGATTATGATATAAAAGAGGATAAAATAGAATTTTTGACAGAACTCTATAGAGCTCACAAAATTGATGCTTTAGAGTGCTTTCATCCGGTCATTAGTCTAGAGAATACGGAAAAGTATAAGAGTTTTGCCCAAAATAATGGTATTTTAGTTTCGGCGGGATCAGATTATCATGGTAAGAAGGAGTTAGATCATCGTCATAGTATTGATACACCGGCGACTTATGCTGAAGTGAGCATTTTGCGCAAGATTTTAAAAGATTATTGACATGCTAAGAGAAAATGTTATAATACTCTCTAATAGAAAGAAGTGTATGTGATATGAGCGTTTTTGAACCTAAATTTCAAAATCCGGTATTTATTCGCTTGGGAGCAAATAGTTATGTTATTGCCGATAAAAGAAATCCTGAGGATACTTTAATAGATGAAAAAGGAATTATCTTTATGGGAGTTCACTATGGATTAGATATCATTACAGATGAAGGAAAAAATATTCACTATGCATCTCAAAGGCGAATTAATAAAGTTACTATGGAAGATGGATATTTAATTGTCATAGAAGAGGGCAAAAGTATTCCTTGGAAAATAAGCCTTTCAGGTAATGTCATAACACGTGCCAAGTTTGACAGCGAAAGAGATATTCGCTATGTAACAAAATCTTTAAATTTGAAGAAGAGGGATATTCCAAGGCTTAATGATTATGAACCTTTTCTCGAAGATAAAAATTATCTAATTGAGCCAAAAGTTAGCAATCCGGTTGTCATATTTATCAATGATGATTTAAAAAATAAGCAATTATTTGGCAATGTTAAGCCAACAATTATAACAAGAGAAGGTGAAGAAGAGTTAGCGAGTTTTTCAACACATGATAGAGTGCATTATGGCTTTAAAGTTATAAGTTCGAGGGTCTCAATTACTTTTCCTACGCAATGTCCAATTCAAGCGGTATTCTATCATCAATATCAAAAAAGTCGTGGTGGTTGTCTCATTATTCGCGAACAGGGAAAATTTCATCCTTGGGAGATAACAAGAAATATGAGAGTTTTAAATTTTGCGCACTTTAATGATTTTCGCGAACAGGATGCTGAGTATTTGAAAGAAAATTTTGGCATTGATAAGAAGGATATACCCAAAGTCAACGCCTATGGCTTAGAATATAGGAAAAAGAGAAATTAGAATGTTTTCATATATTATATAATGTGTCAAAACGAAGAAGAAATGAGGAATAGTTATGAATTTATTAGAACCAAAGAGAAAAAATCCAGTGGTATTCCGCTTGGGAAGAACATATTGTTATGCATTAATAGGAGAGGAATATGATCTAGAACCGATTGTCTTAGATGGTAAACAAGAATTTAGATGTGATTGTTATGGTATGACTATTTATACTGAGGATGGATTGAGAGAATACTTTAAAACACAATCACGTATAGTATCAGCAGAGATTAAAAAAGGATATTTAGTGGTATACGAAGAGGGAAAGAGTATTCCTTGGAGAATTAGCAAAAAGGGAAAAGTTACTAGACATGCGCATTTTGATGCCAAAAATGATGACGATGTGGAATTTGTTCGCGAACATTATAATTTAACTAGAAAAGCTATTCCAGCTTTAAATGAATATGAAGCTTATGTCGAAAATGTCATGCAAGTTGAGCCAAAGGTATCAAGTCCTATTCTAATTGATTTACGCGATCCAAAATATTCAAAAGATTGTTATCTTGATGAAAAAGGCAAATTAAAGATACCTATTGAATACTTAAGTGCGACAATAGTAGTGGGTTCGGAATTGGAAAAAGTACCACTTTCCAAGGGAATAGTGATAGATGAAGAAAAGCCAAAATATGGATTTAAAGTTATAGGTGCTAGGAAGTCAGAAACATTTCCAACTCAGTGCCCATTGTTTGGTGTTCAAGTTGTGGATAGTTTAATTACAATATATGAATATGGTAAGACGATACCTTGGAAAATTGATGTCAATGGTGATGTTTTAGAATATGCTCAGTTTCTCGATGCTTCAAGACGTGATGTTAGATATTTAAGTGAAAATTTATGTCTATCAAAGGATGATATTGAAAATGTCAATTCCTATGGGTTAAAATATGTCAACAAAGAAAATTAGTCAACTTTTATCTGTTTTAGTATTAATTATGGTACTATTAACAGGATGTGGAAATAACACGCAAGATAATGCCGAACTTGAGAAAATCATGAGTGAGGGAAATTACATAATTGTCGATGTAAGAACGAAAGAGGAGTACGAAGAGGAACATATAAAGGATGCCATCAATATTCCCTTAGATGAAATAGATGAAAACATTTCTTTGGATAAGAGTAAAACTATCTTAGTATATTGTCGAAGTGGAGCTCGATCAGAAAAAGCGTTTGCCAAGCTATTAAATCTTGGATATGATGTCTATAATTTGGGTGGTATAAATAATGTTGATTTACCAAAAGAATAGCAGATAATAACAAAAATCTGCTTTTTTTGTACTATATAGATTTATGAAAAATATAATGGTAATAGGGAATAATTAAAAATGTGAAAAAATTGTGAAAAAACTATACAAATAAGTCAAATATTGTATTATAATAAATTTGTATTTAGAAAAAAAGGAGTGCGAGGTGAAAAAAATACATGAGATATCGAATGTTGCGATTTGATATTTGGCTATGCTTGTTGCTTAGTTTTTTAGTAAGTTATGTTCCTTCTAATATTTTAGGGTCATACTTGGATAAAAAATATGATAAGCATTTAGAAGAACATAAAGTTGATTCTGGCGAGATTGGTGGTTTTGCAACAGATGAAGCCTTTGAGGTTCAAAGTGTTGAAGATATTTTAAGCCATGATACATTTACGATTAGATCAAAGGGCATTGAATATCGCAATCGTGGAGCCGGTTACTACCACGGGGCTTATCTATATGCTGTAACGCTTCCGTCGGGAGAACGAGTAGCAGCAAGAATCAATGGAGATTCCGTTAAGAGCTTGGGCGATGATATCTTCTCTGGCGATAATATATTGCCACTGGGGAAAGTTGTTAAGGCTGATCTTACCGATGATAAGTACTTTATTGAGCAAATAGAATACAGTGAAGAACTAAGCCGTAAAGATTTTTACGTCGATATGGTAGGCGATGCCGAAGTATCAAGTAAAGAAGATTTTGTGGAAACCCCTAAATTAGGTGTTCAAATATTGACAATATTTATTATGTTTCCCATCTTTCATGCAATAGGAGCAAAGTTGGGGATATTCCCATATTTCATTGCCCCTAAAAATAAAAAAGAAAACGAATGGGAATAAATTAGAAGGAGTAAATAAAAATGGAAAAAATTAAAAAAATTAATGTATTATATATGTTAGGTTATATTTTTGGACCTATAATTATTAGCGCGATTTGTTTTGGATTAAGTGCCGCATTCTTTCCTAAGGGAAATATGGCCGTTATTCTTATAATGGGTCCAACTTTCTTATCAGTAGGTTGGTGGTGTTTTGCAGGAAACTTTATCTTTAAAAAGACTAGAAAGAAGATTTTGGCAAAATTTGAAGAGGAAAAGTTTAAAAGCGATCAAACATTCTTTGGTCGTGGATGTACGGTTTATGTCGATGAAAAGAAAGGTAAAATTGGTTTAGTATTCTTTTGGAATCCTAAGGATACATTTATTATTCCAGCATCTCGTGTGGAACGTGCATGGGTTGATGATGGGAAAAGTGGAGCTGGCTTTATGGCTGGAAGTAGCCGTGTAAGTTTCTTATTTATCGTTGATGGCGTAAAGGTGCGCGTTGATACATTTACATCTAACCAACGTTGGAGAATGGATAGTGATCATATTTTAACGGGAATATCTAAAGCTGATATGATGGTAGAAGTGATAGAAAAAGCGAAGAAGGCTTCTAAATAATGGCATTATTTAAGAAGATGAGAGCTCTCTTTAAAGATAACGGATGTAATGAGTGTTATGCCGATATGGATGTAGAGAAGAAGCAATTATTTATGTTTCCGGCCATGGTTGATCATTATACGCGTCATGAAGAAGCAGAATATTATTTAAATAATCTCATACCAGTGAGTAAAAAGGCAGATATTCCAACAGGAGTATATGCCTGTGGAGCCATTAAATATACTTGTCCTAAATGTGGACATAAGATGGTTAAATTATCAATTTTCTTGCCCGTACGTGATCAAGAAAAATATGAAGACGCTATTTTCTTTAATAACGGCGAGGTTGATGATTTATTCAAATAAAAAACACACTAGTTTTTGCTAGCGTGTTTTTTCGATTTTAAGACAAAGTCGTGTTGTATAAAGAAATCCTCGAAGGGGATGTTAAGAACTTTACTAATAGTTGCAATAACGGTTATTGAAAAAGTTTGCTTTACTTTTTCACTTTCTATATTGGCAATTAAAGATTGCGATACATTACATAATTCTGCTAACTTTTCCTGGCTAATACGTCCATACATGTCAGCATACTTAGAATTATTATGTATGCGAAAGTATTTAACATTTCTTGATATCATCGTGAAAATGTCATTTAATTCTTCTTCAGTAATCATCTGCTCACCTCATATATAATTATTCTAGATATAGTGATAAAAAGCCGTTGATTATGATTAGAAATTTAATCTAATCATAATGGTAAAATATTTATATAAATTATTATGCGGAGAAATGTGTATAATATTTAAGAAAATGTTAATAATATAAATGGCGATAAAAAATTGATGTAATTTTATATCGCTCATATAAAAAAGCACTTAACCAACGAATGTTAAGTGCCTTTTTTATTGTTCAAGATATAGTTTTAAAGACTTTTTAAATTCTTCAAATCCGACTTGGCGATATAAATTAATGGCTTTTTGATTGTCAGAACATACATCTACCTCTAAAGAAGTAACGTTTTTTTCTTTACACCATGTTTTAAAATGGTTTATTAAAGATTGAGCGATATGTTGTTTTCGATATTCAGTTTCGACAAATATAGCATCTAATTTTGCAGATATTTGTTCTTTTATACCGCCTTCAAGTGGTTTGATATAGCCATATAGATAGCCAATTACTTCCGTATTATCAGTGGCAACTAGGAGGCATCTATCGGGATCATCTACGTAATGTTCATAAAAAGAACTAACTTTGAAAGACGCATCTATATTACTATCGTATTGTCTTTCATCTTGAATTAATTTTGTCAAAAGATCATTCATCTTTATTGCTTCATTTTCATTAGCTTTATGAATGTTAAAATTCATAATTACACATCCTTATCTAATACTATTATAACACAAATGACTATTCAATTAATGGGTATTTTAAGGTATAATGGATATAGGTGATTTTTTATGTGGATTATTTTCGTTATCCTCTATATTATAACTTCTATATCTTATAATCAGCTATATAAAGTTACAACTAATAAATGTAAAAATGCGGGAGCATTGACGGCTTTACTTCAAATAATAGCCGGACTTACGGCATTAATAACTATGCCATTTTTTAAATTAGCATTTCCAACATCTTGGTCGGTTTGGCTTCTTTTATTGTTAGCTTGTGTTTTTTATGCCTTATCGGATCGCATGAATACGACAGTAAGATCGGGATTAGAGGCATCAACTTTTGGCATAATTTTACAAATATCGACAGTTTTTATGATTTTTGCGGGACTTTTATTCTTTAGGGAACCATTTGTTCTAAAGAAGATGATTGGAGCATCTCTTATAATCTTGAGTAATGTCTTAGTTTTTTATCAAAAGGGAAAGCAGAAAATTAATAAGTATGTCATTATGGGATTGTTTTCTAATCTGGCTTATGCCTTTGCCTTATTTTTAGATGTCAATATAAGTGATAATTTCAATTTGGCTGTCTATGTTGCCATTACACTGATAGTTCCTGCAATATTTATAATTTTAGCTGAAAGAATTAAGATTAGCGATATCATAAATGAATATAAAATAGGGGATAAAACATCAATATTTATTACAAGTATTGGCTGGGGACTTATGATTATATTTCAATTGATGGCTTATAAGTGTGGAGATGTAACAACGATAGCTCCTTTGCTATCTTTAACGGTTATTGGCAATGTTATAATTGGATATTTATTCTTAAATGAGAGAGATAATCTACCAAAGAAGATTATTGCTGCTGTTATGATAATTATATCTGTTCTTTTAATTAAAGGCTGATAAAAAATACTACTTGGGTAGTATTTTTATTTGTTAGATAATTTCTTTTTCTTTTCATTATTTAAACTTATGTGAGTGAAGCCATCTATTTCATTGGGATAATACTCAATAGAAAAATCATCAAATTGGTATTCCATGCGTTGCATGAGATTTAGAAAACCATCTAAAATTCGCGAAAGAATATCATCGCTTCTTCCCGTTGTACTAGCTTTATAATAATTCTTATAGCGACTAAATAAAAAGTCGGGTATGACAATTTGATCTATATCATATCTTTTAAGCAAATCTAAAAATAGTCGCATGGATAAGACGAAACTCGGAGGAACATTGCGGTATTTTTTAACGCCTTTATTAATTTTATTAAGTTCTTTTTTATAATCACTCTCTTGAATACTGAAGTTTCTATATCTTCCAAATTGAACGGCAAAGAGGTGGCAAACACGATTATCATCGATAGCAAATCTTACTAAAGGCAATTGATGAATGTTATTATCTATTTGAATAGTGAATTCTAATATGAAAGGAGTTTCTAAGCCAGGTTCTTCGATAACTCTTTCGACGCATATTAAATTGCCATTAAAATTTGCAATAGGAGTTATTTGATCAAACTCTTTAAAGTAGTCATTTTGAAGAAATTGGCATCTTTTATCAATGTAACTAGAAAGATCTAAAGCATCAGTGGAATTCATATTAAAAAGAAGATTATTAAAAAAGAAAGATAAATCATGATATTCTTTTAAAACATTTTTATCTTTGTAAAACACATTTAGACATTCGACAAATTTTATTAGAGATATTTTTAGGTCATCTATATCTTTTACCACAATAATAGGTTTATAATAAGCTTGATAGTCAATGGGAATGATATTTGCTTTAGTACCAATTATTTCGATGGTGTATTTGCCCTTTTTATGTATTTCTTCAAAAAAGAAATTAACTATATCATTTGGTATTTCAAACAAAGAATATCACCTCGAGTCATTGTTTTAAATTATATACTAAATAATTCGATAGTTCAATGTTTTTTCTTGAAAAAAGTTATTGATAATAAAATCAAACTTTGATATATTTTACTTGTAGGAACAGGAGAAAAGGAATATGAATAATATAATTAGATTTTATATATTTAATAATAAATTAAAGAGTAAATTAAGAACAGGATGGAAAGATGTAAAAATATCTTCTGACCGCATAGAGAGTATTTCAGAGCATGTCTATGGTTGTTTAGTCCTTGCGATAAGCATTAATTCGGAATATAAATTAAATCTCGATTTTGAAAAAGTTTTAAAGATGTTAGTTGTTCATGAACTTGAAGAGATAATTATTCCCGATTATTCAGCGCTTGCTTCTGTAACCAAAGAAGATAAGAAAAAGATGGGGCATAAGGCTGTTAAGAAGATTTTGGATGGTTTGGTAGCTTCCGATGAATTGCTTAGTATAATTGAAGAATTTGACGAAAGACAGACGAAAGAGGCGAAGTTCTGTTATCATATTGATAAGCTTGAAGCGGATTTTCAGGCAAAGATGTATGATTTGGCAGGATACTTTGATATTGAGGCAGAAAAAGAGGACTGCCGTGCATGGAATGGCGATGCTGCGGAAGACATTATTGCTTCTTCAAAATCAGCTAGTGATATTTGGCTTTTGGGTGATAAATATCTATATGAGGATGATGAATTGTTTATGGAACTTCAAGAGGCCATTCGCGATATAACTAAGGAACAATATGATGAAATTATAAATGATAATGAAGTGGGAGAATAAAGTCGGATAAAAAAACGGATACTTAAGGAAAAGTATCCGTTTTTTATAATCCTAAACTACTGCTATTTTCTAAATTCATATCTTCTAGATATTTTTCATAGTAATTCATTAATTCTTCTTTAGTAAAATGATATTCAAATGTTTCTTCATCTAAAACATTATAATAGGCTAAGATGGTTTTTAAATAGACTTTGAATTCAAAACCATTAGTGTATTCTAGGGGATATATTTTTACCTCATTATCACTGTAATCTTTTCCGAAAAAGTACTCGCTAAGTTCAAAATCAGTTGTACTATTTGGCTCATTCACAATGACTCTACATTTGGGAATAAACACGAGAGTATCATCTTTAATAAGAACATTTGAAAAGAAGCAATCATTACTCAAAATATCCATTAAATAATAATCATATAAAACATCTGTAAGTTCTAGGCTAGAAAAATCTTTGGGATTGTAGTTTTTTAAATAATCCTTTAAGGGAACATACTGCGAGGTACTTGTGCATTCATAATGATATGTACAGTTAAATGAATTACTTCCTCTTATGTGATAGGCAACTGATCCATCTCTGTTCTTTCCAATGGCTATTTCTAAGTCATCTATACAATGTTCATCACTAATTAAATTACCATCTAAATAAATGGGGATTGGTTCCAAATCTGCCACTTTTAAGGTTTGAAAATCAAGAACTATCTTCTTCCAAAACTCCTCGGTTTCGATAATATCATAATATTTAATACTCATAATTTGCATAAAATAAAATTTATTAAGGGTGTCGCTGGAAATTTTATAATCTTCTTGGGGCATTTCCAATTTACTACCATCGGATTCAATAACTGTCATATAGAAATTTAATCTGCCATCTTGGTTTTCCTTTGAATAAACATCGGAAACTGGGACAACCCTATCTTTACTATAAAGAAAGAGTGAAATATCTTTATATTTATCTAATTTTTCTAGGATTTTTTCTTTAGTAATAAGTTCTCCTTCATAGCCCATATTCACAAGTAAAGCATTATATTGCTCTAAATAACTATACATAATCTCCGGATAAAGATAAGAATCAATAGTTTTACAACTATCAGATGTATAATATAAAACCTTGGCAAATTCGGCAAATGGAGCATAGTAATTTTCTTTTTCTTTTTCAAGTTCGCTTGTACAAATTTTAAATAACTCATCAATTAAGCCTTCTGATTGATCTAAAAATATATATCCAGAATTTTTTTCAGCCAACTTAATAGTATCTATGGAACAGAGAATAAAATCTATATCAACATTCGGATATTCTTGCTTAAGTAGTTTTGCAAAATGATTTATTCCTTTTTGGTTAAAATCGTCGTAATCAAATTTTACGTAAGTTCTAAAATAATTAAAGAGTGCACAAAATTTATCGTAGCTATATGCTTCTGTAACACATGTTTATAGTTCGTTTGTCATAGCTTCCATCATAACTACACTTTTTAGATTATCAGCTCCTCTATAAACGACGTGGTCATCATATTCGCGAAAGTAGATATCAAAGACATGGGATAGTTCATGATAAAATTCATCATCATTTATATCTTTAGGTAAGATTAATTGATTTAAAAAGCCGTTGTATTTTCCGCCAATATTTTTCTCGTCTAAATTAGCAAAATAATCGTTATCTACAATATTTATGTCAATTGTTCTTATATTCTCATAAAAAATTCTTAAATCCCCAATCGGGATGTTCTCTCATAAAAATATTTAAAAAAAGATGCATCTTATTTTTGTAAAAGAGCGGAATGTTTTCATTGGCATCAATTGCTCGATGAACTGTTTCAAGTGAAACAGTTTTATAGCCTAATAATTCATCTAACTGCTGAATATCATCTATTTTTATCATTTCTTTATCAGAATATGCTTCTTGAGTTAAAATGATTTCATTATTTGCTTCTTTAGCACGATAATTACTTATAGCACTTGTTGCCGCTGAAACGATTACTATACCGAATAGGGAACTTATTACAGATTTTTTAAGTTTTTCGCAAAATGATATTTTGTTACATCAGTGATAAAGGGAGAATGGTTGTTATATATATCATTTAGTTTTATAAAGTCATCTAGTAGGGGATAATAATATTTTCCCTCTTGGTCAGTTTCTAAAAAAGTTAAGCGATTGCCTTCGGCTTGAAAAATTGTAAAAAATTTGTCGTTAAAATTAATTGTCAATATTTTTTTGTAAACTTTCTTCATAACTAATCTCCTATAGTACTATTATACAATAAAAGGGATTAGAGTATTTAGTTTTAACTATAATATATACAATTGATTTACTAATATATTTACACATGAAAAAAGCAAACTCTCTTGAATTTGCTTAAGTTTCACAATGGGGCGAAATGTGGGGATCGAACCCACGCATACCGGAGCCACAATCCGGCGTGTTAACCACTTCACCAATTCCGCCATGACAACAATAATTTTATCATTTTATTTGTTATAGTGCAAGTAGAAATTTGCTATTTGATTAAACATCTTAGATTTATTGAACAATACTTATTAATTTGTTATAATTTATCTATGGTGGTAATATGAAAAAAAAGGTTGATTATGATACTAAAAGAATAATTGTCATTATTGCCATTGGCTTTATTTTTTTAGGGGTTGTGAGTATAATTTATAGCAATAATCATCATAAGGAAACTTGGCTTGTATGTGCTAATGAAACGGGGAAATATAAGGATTATGAAGAGACGATAAAGTATCGCTATGTGGAGAAATCTCTATATGGATTTTACCGTGAAGAAAAGATAATGGAAGAAAGTCCTGAAGATATCGAAGAACGATATAATTATTTTAAAGATATTCAAGATAATTTAGAATTAAGCGATAATTTAGACTATGATATTAAGAAAAATGAAGACTCCGTAGAAGTTAAAACGTATATAGGAGTTAGCAATATGCGCTCATTTTTTAATACGTATATAGAATCTATTCCTGTCAGTGCGTCATCAACAGTTAATGAAGTGAGGGAGTATTATGAATCAACGGGATATAAATGTGAAATATCATATAAGTAGGTGAGTTATGGAAATATATTTGTTAAAAAGTTCAAGTTATCGTATCTTAAATAATGAAATAGCTAAGATAACTAAAGGTATTAATAATATTACAAACTTCTCTTTATTAGAAGTAGATATTCGTGATATTATTGATGATGCATCATATTATGGATTGTTTTCCGAAAAACGCTGCATAATTGTCAAGGATACTAAATATTTTGGTGGCAAGTTTGCCTATGAAGAAGAGAGTAATTTACTATATGAGTTCTTATCGTCAAAGCTTGAAGATCTAATTATGATATTTATCTGTGATGATATAAAAAAGACAAAGGATTTAACTAAGAAGGTTACTTCTTTAGGGGCTAGTATTATCGATATTTCTAATGTTAGTGAAGAGGATATGAAGGAACTTATTACGAGTTATTGTAATGATCAAGAGATTAAGATAGATAATAAAGCATATGATTTACTTTTAAAAAATAGTGTCAATAATTTGGATATTATGATTCAAGAAATCGATAAATTAAGTTTGGTTGATAAAAATATAACTGTAGATATTGTCAATACATATGGCTCTAAAGAGGCGGATGATGAAACATTCAACTTCTCTAATGCGGTAGTAGCTAAACAGTTTGCTAAGGCTTTTGAACTTTTAGATGTTTTACTTAAAAATGGCGTTGAACCAAGTGCTTTAATTGGTCTTCTATCCTCGAGTTTTGCCAATATGTATATGGTTAGGGATGCCGTAAATAACCATTTAACCGATGAAGAGATTGCCAAGGCTTTAGGTTATTCAGGAACAGGTAGAGTATTCGTGATGAAAAAAAATTCAAAAATTTATACACTTGATCAATTAAAGGATATAATTTTAGACTTATGTGTTTTGGATAGCAAAATAAAAACCGGATATGATCCAGTTTATGGTATAAAAGAATTCTTACTTAATTTATAAGAGTTCTTTTATTTTTGTTGTATTTTTAAAATTGAGTTTAGCAATGCTATAAAGAATTTCTTCACCGTGTTTTTTGACTAATTCAGCACCAACTTTATCAACTTCAGTTCCCGCACCTTTAGGCAAATTAACATTTAGAGTCTTGGATAATTTATCCATTTCTTTTAAAAATATATAGCGGGAAATGATACTTGATGCGGCAACAGAAAGACATTTATCTTCGGCATGAGTAGTAAAAGTTATATTGGTAACTTTTTCGGGAGCAGCTGTAATGTGTTCAAAATACTTTTGAGGATAGACAAATTGATCCATGACGATTTTATCATAGGCATAATTATCCTTTTTAGTTAGACCAACTAATACTTTATTGTGTAAGATGGCTTTAACTTTGTTCATATTAGTGATGCCATTTTTGTTATATAGTGCGGCATCTAAAATAAAGGTAACATGAGGAACTTCTTTGATTAGAGTAGGAGCAATAGCTAAAATCTTATCATCATTTATCTTTTTAGAATCTCTGACACCAAGTTCGTACATTTTACTCATCATTTTTTTATCGACAAAGGACGCGGTAACGACGATTGGTCCAAAGTAATCTCCTGTACCAACTTCATCAGAGCCAATGGTTGCCAGTCCTTTAAATCTATCGTCATGCAATTCATCATTTTTCTTATCCTTTTTTTCTTTGTCCTTGTTAATTTCTAAATTGATGTCTCTTTTGTTGATGACTCTTTCCTGTTCCGTCCAATAACTAGCTTCAATGTCAGCACCTAATCCTTGGAACATAACTTTTCCCGATTCATATAAAGTTATAACACAGTCATAATCTTTAACTTGAAATACCGAATAGGGAGGTTTTTTATCTAATGCACGATCGGCATAGAATTCAATCATCGCCTTTCTCAAATTTTCTGATACTTTAAATACAATAGTCTGCTGCTTCACTGTCAATCACCTAGACATAATATAACATAATTTATTGTATTTTTAAATATATTTAGTATAATGAAATTAGGAGAGTGAAAATATGAATTTGCTAGATTTAGTAGCTATAATCGTTATCCTTATAGGAGCTTATAGAGGATGGAAGTATGGAGGATTTTCGACAATTATATCTCTTGTTGGAACATTGCTAGTGTTTGTGATTGCCTATTATCTTAAAAATCCAATAAGTACACTTTTATATGAAAATATGCCATTTAGAAATTTTGGAGGAGTATTTTCAGGAATTACTTCATTCAATATTTTGGTATATGAGGGAATTGCCTATGCAATATGTATAATTGTGCTTGTAGCAATATTGCGTGTAATATTAAAACTAACGGGAATAATAGATAAGATAATAAATTTAACATTAGTATTTGCGTTGCCATCAAAGATTTTGGGGCTTGTATTTGGAGCCTTGGAATTTTATATCTATACATTTGTTGCCTTATTTATATTGGCACAATTGCCATTTTCGGCCGAATATTTTAAAGGATCAACATTCGGCAATGATATATTAAGCAAAACGCCATTATTATCCAATGTTACTAATGATTTGTATCATTCTGTAAGTGAGGTATACGAGATATGTGCCAATAAGAAAAATGATGAGAATCAAAAGGCCGATTATGAGTCTTTAGATGTATTGATGAAATATGAAGTAATTACGCCGGAATCTGTTAAAAAGCTAAAAGATAAAGGCAAAATAAAATTCGATAATATTGATGAGTTAATAGCGAAATACCAAAATAAGGAGTGAAGAAATGATTAAACATTTAAAGGAAGATAATTTTTATGATGAAGTAAGTAAGGGTACGGTCTTAGTAGACTTTTATGCCGACTGGTGTGGACCTTGTCAAATGATGGGAGAGATTCTTGAAAATATCGATGCCAATATTCTTAAAGTTAATACTGATGAGTTTGGTGAAATAGCGCAAAAACATGGGGTTATGAGTATTCCAACGTTAGTTCTTTATAAAGATGGCAGTGAAGTAGATAAGATGATTGGACTTCAAAGTAAAGAAGATATCGAAGATTTTATTAGTCAAAAAGGAAAATAAGCAATTATTTTTCTTTTTTTTATTTTCAAAATATATTATACTAGTAAGTAATATTTAGGAGGTTCTTTTATGGCGTTGAAAGAGGTAAAAATCGAATTAACAGGAAAGTGTGATAAGGGATGTGTTCATTGTAGTAGTAATGCCCAATATCAAGATTATCAGGAATTGAGTTTGGAAGCTGTAAAGAAAATAATCGATGAGGCGATAGAGTTAGGAGCAACGGATTTTGTCTTAACAGGTGGAGAAGCTACTAAATATGTGGATTTAATATTTGTCATCAATTATTTAAGACAAAGGGGTATTGAAAATATCAAGATGTATACTATGGTTACTCCTGATAAATCGACGATAGAATATTTACAATATCTTCATAAATTGGGATTATCAGAAATTGTCTATTCTCTTAATTTGGCGTTAATTCAAAAAGAGACAAGTAAATTGGCAGTATCTCCGGAATTGGAAAATATTATAAATAAAGTTTGGGAAAAAGAAAGTGTCAATTTTGAAAATGTCGGACCTTTTCTCAAGGAGATATCTTCTTTTATGCCTGTAAGTATTCATTATTGTCTTACGTCATTGACGAAAAATGATTTAAAGAGGGTTGATGAGGTAATTAGGGAGTTAAATCCCAATAATTTTAAAACTCTAAGCTTTTTGCGATATGTTCCTCATGGAAGAGGAGACAATACTTTAACTTTATCTAGCAAGGATTTAAAGGAATTAAAGCCGATTCTCATCGAATTTATGGAAAAATATCCCAATAAAGCTAAATTTGGAAGTCCATTTAATATCTTAGATATATCTTACTCGCCATGTAAGGCGGGCGATTCAACTCTTACCATTGGAAGCAACGGGGATGTTTATCCATGTGATGCAATGAAATATTTTGATTATTTAGGTACGGGAGGAAATATTTATAAAAATTCCTTGAGAGAAATTTATGAATCGGGATATTTTAATAAGATTCGTGAGGCTGCAAAAGAAGAGGGCGAAAGATGTCAGAATTGTGGCAATACTAATTGTCATGGCGGATGTCTTGCGCAGAAAATGCTTGCAACAGTTTCGCGTGGTGAAGATATAACACCAACCTGGTATCAAGAGAATGCTTTAAGAACGATAAATGACTTTGGCTCTCTTTCGAACTTGAAATTTAATGGATATACAGGGGTGTTTGGTGAAGCCGGCGAGTTCTTTGATTATATGAAGAAATACTATACGCATAGTTTAGATGAGGAAAAAAAGCAAGAAATTAAAAGATTAGCAGCTAAAGAATTGGGAGATATGATGTGGTATATTTCAACATCTCTTGCTATATACTTTGGGTATTCTTTAAATGATATTTTTAATCATATAATGCAAAATAGAGTTGAAAGCTATGCGATAGATGAAAATTTAATATCAAGGGCGGCTTTAAAACAGGATCCGTTATGTCCATATAGAGAAAATAGTGAGTGCTCAGTAGATGTGATAGAGAGATATATGGAAAAGTATTCAGAATCTTCAGATGTTTATCAAATATTATATGACTTTAAGAAAACTTTAAATAAATTGGATTATATTGAGGAAAGTAATCCTGAAAAGTCCAAGAAACAGGCGATAGAAGCGATATCTAACATTGTATTATCAATTGCGGCAATTGCCCGTTTTATGTTTAATTGTAGTTTAAGTGATCTACTTGTGGATAATGTTGAAAAATTAAAGAAGAGATATCCAAATGGCTTTGATGAGACAATAGCAAATGCGCGAATTGCTGCTAATAAACGCTACAAGGAAGAGGAAAATATGAAGGTTAAAAATTTAGTCAATAAGGAAGACAAATAATATTTGCAAAACACTTCTGAGAATCGTCAATATTTTAAAGATAATGTTATAGATTCTTCGGTTATTAAATTTGAAGAAGCTAATATAGTTTTAGATTAAAATACCTTTGAGGTATTTTTTTCTTTTTTGGAATATTGTTGAATACCTCAATTAATCATGATAAAATATTATTACCGAGGGGTGAATGATATGTTAGATAAGACAACTCTATTTGATATCGATGAGATACAAGATGCTTTGGTTGAAACAACCTTAGATGAAATAGCCGATGCTTTAAAGGAAAAGGGCTATAATCCAGTAAGTCAAATTGTTGGTTACTTGATAAGTGGCGATCCAGGCTATATTACTACGCATAAAAATGCACGTAGTAAAATTCTCAATATGGATCGCGGGAAAATCCTAGAAATTATCGTGAGGAATTATCTAGAAAACTAATGAAATGTTTAGGAATGGATTTAGGAACTAAGACTTTAGGTTTAGCAACTTCGGATAAACTAGGGCTTATTGCGAGTCCTTATAAGACGTTGAGATATAGCGATATAGATTCCTTGATTGAGGAAGTCGTTAGAATAATCGATGAATTACACATTGATACTTTAGTTTTGGGATATCCTAAAAATATGAATAATAGTTTAGGAGAAGCGGTGAGGCGTACTCTTAACTTTAAGGAATTATTGGAAAGTAGAGTCTCTATGCCTATTAATCTTATCGATGAACGTTTGAGTACTGTAGAGGCAGAGAATGTTTTATTAGCTCAGGACATATCAAGAGGGGCAAGAAAGAAAGTAATAGATAGCATTGCTGCTAGTATTATTTTGGATACCTATTTAAGAAAGAGAGAACAAGAACATGAATGAAAATGGCAAATTAAAAATAACAAATGACAAGGGAGAAAGCATTGATTGTGATATTCTATTCACCTTTGACAGTGATGAAACTCATAAAAGCTATATAGCTTATACGGACAATTCCAAAGATGAAAATGGAAATGTCCGTGTATATGCTAATACTTATGATCCAACGGGAAAAGATCTTTCACTACAACCATTAACAAGTGAAAAAGAATGGAAAGTAATTGAAAATATCTTAATCTCTGTTCAGGAAAAAATGAATGAAGTACAAGAGGCAGGAGAAGAAACTGATGAAGAAAGCAGAAATGACTAAAACGGATAAGGTTAGCAATACTCTATCTAAGATCGTTTTAATTGTCTTTATTGTTGTATTTGCTTTTCTTGTTTTAGGTATTGGCTTTTGCGTATTTAATATGATGCCTGTCGATGGCAATGATTCTACGCCGATAACTTTTGTTGTCGATAAGGGAATGGGAAAAAGTGCGATTGTCGATAAATTAAAAAAAGAGGGAATAATTCGCAATGCCTTTATCTTTAAGATTTACCTACGCATTACGGATGACAGCATTTTTTATCCTGGAACATATTCTTTAAATAAGAGCATGAATGCCAGTGAGATTATTGAGGTCATCAATAGCGGAGCAAAACAGAATAATGAAGATATAAGTGTTACCTTTATCGAGGGCAAGAGATTTCCATATTATGTGAATAAGATAAGCGAAGAGTTTGGATATTCTGAAGAAGAGATTCTTAAGGTTTCAAAAGACCAAGAATTCTTAAATAAATTAATTAATAAGTATTGGTTTGTTACGACAGATATTTTGAATAAAGATATCTATTATCCTCTAGAGGGATATCTATTTCCGGATACTTATTCATTCAAAAAAGATGCATCAATTGAGACAATTTTGGAGACATTAGTTCGTCAATTGGGAGAAAAATTAAAGATTTATCAAAATGAAATGGAAACTAGTAAGTATTCAATTCATGGTTTACTTACACTGGCAAGTATGGTAGAATTAGAAGCTGTGAGTGCAACAGATCGCGAAAATGTTGCTCGCGTATTTGTAAGTCGCTTGGAAAAGAATATACCACTTGGAAGTGATGTAACAGCGTATTATGCTCACAAAAAGGAAATGACAGTTTCTAATCAATTGTCAAATGGAGAATTAAATGCTTGCAATGCATATAATACTAGGGGAACCTGTGCAATAAAAGGTTTGCCAGTTGGGCCTATATGTTCAAGCTCATACTCCTCAATAGTAGCAGCTATTAATCCTGCTCAAAATGATTACCTCTTCTTTATTGCCGATATAAACAATAAAGTTTATTTTAGCAAGACGAATGAGGAACAATTAAATAAGATTAATGAATTAAAAAAACAAAAACTATGGCCCGAGTAAGAGGTGTAAATTTAAAAAATGAAAGATTTAATTAAAGATATGGAACGTTATGCAGAAGTTAATAATGTTCCAATCATTGAACGTGATTCTATTGAATTCATTCGCAAATACATTGAACTTAACAATGTTAAAAAAATATTGGAGTTAGGTACAGCTATTGGATATTCAGCAATACTTATGGCAACAGTTTCGGACGATGTTGAAGTAACAACTATTGAACGAGATGATAAAAAATATCGCGAGGCTGTTAAGAATGTCAATGCCTGTGGACTCGATAAGCGCATTGAAATTGTCTTTAATGATGCTTTGGATGTCAATTTAGCTGGTCATAAGTATGATTTAATATTTATCGATGCTGCTAAGGGACAATATATCAAATTTTTTGAAAAATTTGAAAACTACTTAAATCCTGGAGGAGTTATCATAACGGATAATATTAAATTCCATGGTTTAGTAGAAAATAAAGATAAGATTGAATCGAAAAATGTCTTAGGTCTTGTAACAAAGATTGAAAAATATATTGAGTTTTTAAAGGAAAATGATGAATACACTACCAAATTCTATGATATTGGTGATGGTTTATCAGTAAGTTTTAGGAAAAATGATGAAAAAATCAAGAATATTGATTAATATAAACAATTTAAAAGAAATGGAAGAGTATAGGAAAATTGGTATCAACAATTTTCTTTTTGCTATTCCAGAATTTTCTATTGGTTACAAGACTTTTCCCTTAAGGGAAATTCCCGATGATGCCTATATTTATATCAATCGCGTAATGGATACGGAGGCGATTGATAATTTTAAAAAGATAGTTCCAGAACTAAAGCGCTTTAAGGGTATAATATTCGAAGATATTGGCGTATTTAATATTTTGAAAAGAGAGAACTTGCCATTAATATGGTTTCAAAATCACTTTACGACGAATAAGGAATCTTTAAAATATTATCTAAATAATGGCTGTATCAGTGCTGTTATATCCAATGAGATAACGGAAAGTGAAATAAATGACATAATAAAAGAATTGCCAGGAAAGTTAATTTTGAATGTCTTGGGCAAAAATAATATTATGTATTCGAGAAGAACACTTTTGTCCAATTTTAATAAATATCAAAATCTTGATGATTATAATGATATGACGATTAATACGGGGAAAAATAGTTTTTTTGTTCGCGAGAGTGATTATGGGACTTTGGTATTCAACAATGAATATTTTAATTATATACCTTATGCTAATGGTCTTCCTGATGATGCTATCAGTTTATTTTTGATTTTAAACTTGGATTTAGATGTCTTGGATATAAAAGAAATCATCGAAGGAAAGAGTTTTGGCAATGAGGGATTTTTAAATAAGAAGACGGTATATAAAATGAGCGAGTATGACGATAAAAAGGTGATATCATGAATTCGATTGAATTATTAGCGCCCGCTGGGAATTTAGAAAAAATGAAATATGCCTTCCTATATGGAGCAGATGCTGTTTATTGTGGAGGTAAGGAATATTCTTTAAGAGCAAATGCTAAGAATTTTTCACGTGAAGAATTAAGAGAGGCTTTAGAATTTGCCCATGCCAATAAGAAGAAAGTATATGTAACAGTTAATATTGTCTTTCACAATGAAGATTTAATCGGGTTAGAAGAGTATTTAAATTTTTTATCTTCTATAAAGGTTGATGCCATAATTACTTCGGATATGGCGGTAATATCTCTCGTAAAGGAACATAATATTGATTTGGAAGTACATATTTCTACGCAAGCTTCGATTCTCAATTATGAGGCAGCTTTGTTCTATAAAGATATGGGGGCAACGCGTGTTGTTTTAGCTCGTGAAGCTCACAAATCAGATATTAAGAGAATAAAAGATGAGACCGGTTTAGAAATAGAATGCTTTATGCATGGAGCTATGTGTACAAGTATATCGGGTCGATGTGTGTTGTCTAATTATTGTACTAATAGGGATTCAAATCGTGGAGGATGTGCACAAGTTTGTCGCTT